>CAZTYA010000126.1:0-5964 GCA_964617255.1 uncultured Syntrophales bacterium | reverse complement strand
AATCGAAGAAGTGCGGCATATCATTATTCAGAATCAAGTTAAATACATACGAGACGAACGTTAAAGTTGATCCTGCAACACACCGATGTGTTCATGAAAAAACATGTCGTGAGAAGCAAATTCTGGTATAGGAAACGGATGCTGGCCAATAGCAAGGGGGGTAAACATTAAAGATGGACGTCAGATTTATTAATCCATTCCTGGACGGAGCAAAGGAAGTGCTGAAAACGATGGCGTTCATTGACGCCATAGCCGGAAAGGCCTATCTAAAAAAAGGCGATGTCGCTCACGGCGACGTGTCCGGCATCATCGGCATCACCGGCGACGCCATCGGGTCTCTGGCCGTGAGCTTTCACACAAGCTGCATCTGCGGTATTGTCAGCAATATGCTGGGTGAAACCCACACCGAACCCACCCGGGAAGTCCTCGACGCCGTCGGCGAACTGACCAACATGATCTCCGGTGTGGCCCGCACCCACATGGAAAGAAATGGACTGAGTGTTTACGCGGCCATTCCGTCCGTTGTCGTCGGCGCCGGCCATACGATCAACCACATTCTGAAGGCGCCGAGTATCGTCATCCCCTTCTCCACACCTCAAGGCGATTTTGTCGTGGACGTCTGTCTCAAACCAACAGAGGCCCACATGAAAAAACACGTCACCTACGATGTTGTCAACAAACCCACCCTGCCCCAGGGAAAGATTGTCGAGGCGGAACCGGTCCGAAAAACAGAACCGCCGCCCAAGACAACCCCTCCGCCGGAAGAGAAGGAGCCGGTTCCGGAGTCTCCGAAGGACGACAGCCCTGAAGGCCGCATCGAAAGACTGAAGGCGGCCCTGATGAAAATTACCCGTGCCCGGGACGACATTCAGCGAAATCTCGAAGCCAATCCTTTTATGCAGATCAACAAGAGGAAAGAACAAAAGAAATTGATCGACGTCTATGATGATAAGATCAGAAAACTGAAGCTTGACATATCCACGGCAAAGATGCTGGCCAAGCTGGATGAAACCGGCGGAGATCTGAAGATCAAGCAGCATTTTCAGGATCATGTCCGGAAAAACAAGTAGACTGCAGAGGAATCGGCGATACCCATGACCGAAACCAAGAACTTGAAAAGAGTGAGGGAAATCAAAGGGGTGGTTCTTGTCTCCCTCGGTCTTTTTTTCCTGCTCTGTCTGTTTTCCTACTCGCCTGAGGATCCTTCATTTACTCATTATGTCACGGACAGAAGTCATGTCAGCAATCTCATCGGTCTTCTTGGCTCCTATACATCGGATTCCCTGATCCGCCTGTTGGGCGGGAGCGTTTTTTTTCTGCCCCTGTTCCTGTTCGTCGCCGGTTACCGCTTTCTGATGCATGAGCTTTTCCGGATCAGGGCCCTGCATCTGCTGGGTTTTTTCGGACTCGTTCTGTCCACTTCGGTTCTGCTCGATATGGCACCGGGCTCTTTTTCTATCTCCGGGGTAAAATTGCCGGCGGGAGGTTTGCTGGGGCTTGGCGTCTTCAGCTTCCTTGACGCCCGTCTGAATGTTGTCGGCACCATCCTGATTATGGTGTCCATCGGGCTCATTTCTCTCATGGTCATGAGCAATTTTTCCGTCGTTTTCACAGCGAAAATTCTGTCCCGGATCACCCTTTTCTCCTGGCTCAAAACACATGGCCTATTCTCGTCCATCCGGGATAAGTGGAACGTAAAGAAAATAATCCGCAGCAAGGATAAAGGAAGGGCGCCTAAAATTGTTACACCTGTAGAGGACATACCCCCCGTTCCTGCCAAGGACGAGACAAAAAAAGCGGAACAGATGCCTTTTGATTTTGTTCTGAAACGGGGCATCTTCCGTCTCCCCTCCCTGACGCTTCTGAGTGAAATGCCCCATAAAGACACAAAAGTGAAAAAAGAAACCTTGATTGCCAACTCGCGGATTCTGGAGAAGAAACTCGCCGATTTCGGTGTTGAGGGTCGGGTGGTCGAGGTGCGGCCGGGGCCGGTCATCACGATGTACGAACTGGAACCGGCGCCGGGAGTAAAGATTAACAAAATCACCACATTGTCGGATGACCTCGCCCTGGCGCTTCGGGCGCCCAGCATCCGCATCATCGCCCCGATTCCGGGAAAAGCCGTGGTCGGCATTGAAATCCCCAATCCGGAACGGGAACCGGTTTCCCTGAAGGACGTCCTGGATAATCCCCAGTTTACGGACAACACCTGCCGGCTCCCCATTGCCCTGGGAAAGGATATCGTCGGCGCGCCCGTCGTCGCGGATTTGATCAAAATGCCGCATCTCCTTATTGCCGGTACGACCGGTTCGGGGAAAAGCGTCTCGCTGAACGCCATGATCTGCAGCATTCTTTTCAAACTCCCTCCGGATGAAGCCAAGTTCCTCATGATCGATCCCAAAAGATTGGAACTGGCCGCCTACGAAGGAATCCCCCATCTGCTGCACCCGGTCGTCGTCGATCCCAAGAAAGCCTCCCAGGTCCTCAAATGGGCCGTCGCGGAGATGGAACGGCGTTACCAGTTAATCAGCACCCTGGGGGCGAAAAGTATCGACATGTTCAACAAGATTCTGGAACGCCGGGCGGCGGAAACCGGAGCAAAACCGCTGCCGGAATCGGGGCAGACCACGACCGATGCAGAGACCGACACCGAGGACGGCGAGGAGACCCTGCTCCCGGTGGCGCAGGACAGCGCGATATCGGTTCTTCCTCTGCAGAAGCTTCCCTATATCATCATCGTTATCGATGAACTGGCGGATCTGATGATGGTCGCCCAGCGTAATGTTGAAGAATCCCTGGCCCGCCTCGCACAGATGGCCCGGGCGGCTGGAATACACCTGATTCTTGCCACGCAGCGCCCCTCGGTCGATGTCATCACGGGACTCATCAAGGCCAACTTCCGGACCCGCATTTCCTTCCAGGTCTCCTCCAAAGTCGACTCCCGGACCATTCTGGACGACCACGGGGCGGAAAAACTACTCGGTGCTGGGGATATGCTCTACATCCCCCCGGGCACTTCCCGCCTGAACCGCATTCACGGCGCCTTCGTTTCGGATAAGGAAATCAGCCGGATCGTGGAGTTTTTGAAGAAGCAGGCCAAGCCTGTTTACGACGAATCCATTACGGCGGAACTGCCGGAAGAGGAGGGCCGGGAACATGGGCAAGACGAATTCGACGAAAAATACGACGAGGCCGTGGAACTGGTGACGGATCTCGGACAGGCCTCCATCTCCCTCGTCCAGCGCTACATGAAAATCGGCTATAACCGGGCGGCCCGGATCATCGAGCAGATGGAAGCCGAAGGAATTGTGGGGCCCTCCGACGGCGTCAAACCCCGCAAGGTTCTCGCCCGGAAAATCCCCAAGTGATGAAAAAGACCATTCACATTCTCAGCCTCGGGTGCCCCAAAAATCTGGTCGACTCGGAGGTGATGGCTGCCGCACTGGAGGACGCGGGCTTTATCATTACCTCACGCGAGGCGGAGGCGGAAATTCTGCTGCTCAATACCTGCGCCTTCATCCTCCCCGCCAGGGAAGAGTCAATCGAGGAGATCCTGCGCCTTGCCCAGTGGAAAACGGCAGGGAAATGCGCTTACCTGGTTGTAGCGGGCTGCCTCCCCCAGCGCTACGGTGATGAAATCGCCCGGGAACTGCCTGAGGTGGACCTGTTTCTGGGAACGGATGAAGTCGGCCGGACCGCCGACCATATTCGCAAACTGGTCGCCTCGAAGCAACCGGTACAACAATGTGTCGTACATGAATCGTCATTTCTGATGACCGCCGCCAACAGGCGACAAATATCCACCCCTTTTTACAGCGCCTATCTCAAGATCGCCGACGGCTGCTCAAACCGCTGCGCCTACTGCGTCATCCCGGCCATCCGGGGCCGGGCCCGCAGCCGATCCATCGAGGACATCTGCCGGGAAGTCGAAGGGCTGGTCAAAAGCGGCGTCCGTGAACTGATCCTCACCGCCCAGGACACAACCGCCTACGGACGCGACCTGCCCGGGAAACCGGCTCTACCGGATTTAATGACCGAACTTTGCGCAATAACCGATGTCCGTTGGATTCGCCTGCTCTATACCTATCCGGCGGAATTGACGGACGACGTTTTCTACACCGTCGCCCGGGAAGAAAAAATCTGTCCTTACATCGACATCCCCATCCAGCATATCGACGACGAAATCCTCCACCTGATGCACCGTCGGGGAAACAGTGAATTAATCAGGGGAGTTATCAGACGAGCCAGGGAGATCATTCCGGACCTAGCCTTGAGAACGTCTTTAATCGTAGGGTTTCCGGGTGAAACCCCCGGCCGTTTTCGGAAACTTCTTCATTTTGTCGATGAGGCCCGCTTCGATCACCTCGGGGTGTTCACCTATTCTCCGGAAGATGATACGGAAGCGCTGACCTTGCCCGGTCAGGTTTCGGAAAAGACGAAGGAAAAAAGAAAGCAGCACATCATGGAGGCCCAGGCCCTCGTTTCTGAAGAGATCAACCACGCCCTCATTGCATCGATTCAGGAGGTCCTGGTGGAGGGAAAAAGCGACATCGCCGACTACCCTTACATCGGACGGTGCCGTCGCCAGGCGCCGGATATCGACGGCGTAACCTATATCAAGGGCGAAAATCTGTCGGCAGGCGACTTTGTGACCTGCCGGATCACGGCGGCCGACGAGTACGACCTGTTCGGCGTCACAGTCAAAGATTAAAGAACGCGGCCTTCAGGCACTGATCCGCAGTCCCGCAATGCCGGCGACAATCAGGCCGATGCTGACGAGACGGACGACACTCTTTGAATCGCCGAACAGGACGATCCCCAGGACCGCGGCCCCGACGGCCCCGATTCCCGTCCAGACTGCGTAAGCCGTCCCCACCGGGAGGGTCTTTAAGGACTGACCCAGAAAAAACAGACTGAGCACCATGGCAACGACGGTCCAGACCGTCGGCCCAAGACGGCTGAAGCCTTCTGTGTACTTCAAACCGATCGCCCAACCGACCTCCATCAATCCCGCAATAAAAAGATAAATCCACGCCATCACTTTAAGCCTCCCTGTAAATTGACCCGCATCATAGCAGGAGGCCGGCGCCGCCGCCACATGAATTGTTTGACATTTACGGGGCCTTCACCTATAGTCCCGGCCATATTGGAGCGGCAAGGGGATCCCGTTTATGCAGATGCAGGATGTGTTTCGGCTCTTCGGTGAAGACTTAAAACAGGTGGAAATGCACATGGAAGCATATCTCCGCTCCGAAGTCCGCCTGATTCCCGAAATCATCCGACACATTATCGACAGCGGGGGCAAAAGGTTTCGACCGCTTCTGCTGCTGGCCGCCTCCGATCTGTGCGGTTACAACGGGGACCGGCGCTATCCTCTGGCGGCCGTCATTGAGTTTATCCATACGGCCACCCTGCTCCACGATGACGTCATCGACGAAGCCGACGTGCGCCGGGGAAAAGCCTCGGCCAATCGCGTCTGGGGCAACGCCGCGAGCGTCCTGGTCGGCGATTTCCTCTACTCCAAATCCTTCCGCCTCCTGACCGAATACGGCAATCTCGACATCATCAAGCTCCTGTCCACGACGACCAACACCATGTCGGAAGGGGAAGTGCTCCAGCTCATCAAGCGCGGAGACGTGTCCATCACGGAGGCGGACTATCTTTCCATCATCGATAAAAAAACCGCCGTCCTGATCTCCGCGGCCTGTGCCCTGGGCGGTCACCTGGGGGCAGTCGAACCAAAACGCATTGATGCGCTGGCTCAATATGGCCTCCGGGTGGGCGCAGCCTTCCAGATGACCGACGATACCCTGGATTATATCGCCCAGGAAAATGAGTTCGGCAAGGCCATCGGCAAGGACCTGGAAGAGGGGAAGTTGACCCTGCCTCTGATCCGCACCATGACACAGGCTTCAGAAGAAGAAAAAGTCCGCATGCAAACCCTTCTGGGCAAAAAGGAAAGAA
>CAZTYA010000125.1:0-5979 GCA_964617255.1 uncultured Syntrophales bacterium | reverse complement strand
TACGGAAATCAGTCTTGCGCGTAGTTGTGTTCAATCGTTGCGGTAAAGACAACGTCCGGCCACTGTTTCATCGTGTCCTGAAGGCGCCATTCGTTGGGAGCCAGATACGCCAGATTGCCCTCGGCGTCGTAGGCCAGGTAGGATTTGGCAGCCTTCTCGAATTCTTTCAGGGCAATTTTGTTCTCGGCGTGAATCCAGCGGACGGTCGTGTAATCGATGGCTTCGCACAGGCAGTCGACGTTGTACTCATCCCGCAGACGCGACAGGATCACTTCAAACTGCAGGACACCGACCGCACCCAGGATGAAATCGCTGTGGCCCAGGGGTTTGAAAAGCTGGACCGCCCCTTCTTCGGCAAGCTGGGTCAGACCTTTCTCAAGCTGTTTCGACCGCAGGGGATCGCGGAGCCGGACCCGGCGGAAATGCTCGGGGGCAAAGTTGGGAATCCCCATGAATCGTAAGGCTTCTTTTTTTGTGAAGGTGTCGCCGATCTTGATCGTCCCGTAATTATGAATGCCGATGATGTCGCCGGGAAAGGCCTCCTCGACATGACTGCGCTCCTGGGCCATGAACATGGTCGCCTGGTTGATCTGGATCTCTTTGCCCAGGCGGTGGTGCCGCACGCGGATGCCCGGGAAAAAACGACCGGAACAGATCCGGAAGAAGGCGATCCGGTCCCGGTGGGCCGGGTCCATGTTGGCTTGAATCTTAAAGACAAACCCGGAAAAATCCTCCTCCGTGGGGTCCACCATGCGGGTTGTGGCCTCGCGGGACGACGGCGCAGGGGACAATTCGACAAAGGTGTTCAAGAGTTCCCGGACGCCGAAGTTGTTGACGGCGCTGCCGAAAAAGACCGGCGTCTGGTTTCCCTTTAAATATTCCTCACGGCTGAAGGGGTTGGCCGCCTCCGACAGGAGTTCCACATCGTCTCTTAACTCGTTCGCCTGGCCTGCAAGCAGTTCATCGAGCTGGGGATCGTAAAGATCGCGGATGACGATTCCTTCCTGAATCCGGCCGTGATGGGTCTGGGAGAAAAGGTGCAGTTCCTTCCGGTAGAGATCGTAGGTCCCCCTGAAAAGCTTGCCCATGCCGATGGGCCAGGTCATGGGCACACATTCAATTTGGAGGGAGTCCTCGATGTCCGACAGGATGGTCAGAGGTTCCAGGCCATCCCGGTCGAGCTTGTTGATGAAGGTGATGATGGGGGTGTTGCGCATGCGGCAGACTTCCATCAGTTTTTTCGTCCTGGACTCGACGCCCTTGCCGCTGTCGATAACCATCAGAGCCCCGTCCACGGCGGTCAGAACCCGGTAGGTGTCCTCGGAGAAATCCTCATGGCCCGGCGTGTCAAGAAGGTTGATCTCGTAATCCAGATAGCTGAAGTTCATGACTGACGTGCTGACGGAAATGCCCCGATCCCGTTCCATGGCCATCCAGTCGCTCGTCGTGTGACGTGCGGCCTTGCGGGCCTTGACCGCCCCGGCCATCTGGATCGCCCCGCCGTAGAGCAGGAGCTTCTCTGTTAACGTCGTCTTTCCCGCGTCGGGATGACTGATGATGGCGAACGTCCGCCGACGCTGTATCTCTTTTTCGTAACTCATGTTTCTAACTTTCAAGACCGCTTCTCAGTTGCGGTCCATTAAACTATTTCCCCTTGCAATAAGAATGGTGTGTCATGCCGGACTCCGATCCGGCATCCATTTCCGGCCAGTAACGCCATGGGCATAACCATGATCACTGCCGGCATAATCCAGGTCATTTCGACCGCAGGGAGAAATCTTTAACCAAGATCAAATACTAAGATTTCTCGCATGAACTCAAAACTGCATAATAAAAAAAGGGCTCTACTTGCAGCCCTCTTGCGGATAAATTTTCAACCCGTGCCAACCTTCTGCTCTTCGTGGCGCGACATATACCGAACCAGGCCGGAATTGTCAAGAAATCATTGCACAATTTGTCCCTTGCGGCGCCTTTCAAGTGATTCCATAACCAAAATAACGGCTCATACAAAAATGCCAGCGAAAATGATCCACCAGAGCGAGGCAGGATCATTTTTCATCTTCAGACGGAAGACCATGCCGACTGTGAATCTGTAATGGAAAGGTCTTTATCAATGAGGGTTATGTCCCCCGAATTCACCCGGAAGAGACTTTCCCTTGTTTATTCGGATCCTGCCGGTTCAGCCAGCAGCGGTAGTGGTACATCTCGGCCAGGGATTTCACGGTCCGCTCGGGGGTCAGGAAGGATACGCTTTTATATTTGTGCCCCGGAACGTCTATAATGGTTTTTGTCTTTTCATCGAGGAGGAGCGTCACCCCCAGTATCGGCTTGCCATAGCGCTCCATCAACCTCACCAGATGCTGGATGAACCGTTCTTCGAACTCCCGCAACTGGACAGGAATTGTCGCAAACAATTCCCTGTCGTAATTGGGATCGGCCTTGACGGCGGAATCCATCAACCAGCGGAAAAAGGTCATCCGCCCCAAAATCCCCATATGGACGACGGCATCGCAGCCGTCCCACTTCATGAGTTCCTCTGCAAGCATCATAGGAATGGCCGGATCGAACTCCGCCACCAGGTCGATGGGGTTGGAGCGGCTCCAGTAGGGGGGCAGGATTTGATCTATTTTTGTAATTAACTCTTCGGAAAGATGGGGAACCCTCAGACCGTGCTTCTCACACAGATCTGCCATGACGACTCCCCACCCGCCGCCGATCGTCATGGCCGCCACACGGTTGCCCTGGGGCAGCGGTAAAGAAGAAAACACTGCCGAAAGATCAAGAAGCTCCATGGGATGCTCGACGACGACCACTCCCGCCTGCCGGCAGGCGGCGTCGAAAACGGTCATATTCGAAGCCATGGCTCCGGTATGGCTGGCCGCGGCGCGGTTTCCCGCCTCGGTGCGGCCTCCTTTCAGAACCACGACGGGTTTTTCCCGGCAGAGCCGCTTTGCCGTTTCATAGAAACGGCGCCCATCCTTGATGCTTTCCAGGTACATCAGAACCGTTTCCGTCTGTTCGTCGGCTATAAAACCTTCCAGATAATCTTCGATGGTCACCATGGCCTCGTTGCCGGATCCGCAGAATCCGCGGATACCGATCCCTTCATCGTTGGCAAAGGCCAAAAGCTGTGTGCCAAGATTCCCGGACTGCGCCAGCAGCGTCGTCGCACCTGCCTTGGGACGCACATGTGAACCGGTGCAGGTAAAATGGATGTGAGGATTGATGATCCCCATCGTATTGGGACCGAGGATCAGAATACCTGCCTGCCGGGCCAATTTTACCAAGTCCTCCTCCCGGTGTCTGCCCTCCTCTCCGGTTTCGCTGAAACCGGAGGTGATGAGCAGCATCTGCCGGATGCCCTTCTTTTGAAATTCGGGAATAACCGAGGCAACCTTATCGGATGGAAGTGTCACAATACCCAGATCGACCGGTCCCGGTATCTCCAGAACCGACTTGTATACCGGCCGGCCCGCGATTTCTCCGCCACGTGAATTCACCAGATAAATGTCACCCTGATAACCACCTCCGACCACGTTTGTAAAGAGCATGTGCCCCCATTTACCAAACGTGGCGGAAGCCCCGATAAACGCCACCGAACGGGGATGAAAGAGTTTGTAGATCGCCTTCGGATCAACAGGCGGGCGCTTCAGGATCGGCAACGCCGGATCAGCCAGGGCAATCAGGCCATCAACCGCCGTCAAGCAGCCGTCCGCATCGGCAATCAGGGGGTTGATATCCACTTCCCGAATTTCCGGAAAATCGGCCGCCAGACAGGATAGCGCCTCCAGAACCCTGACGATCGTCTCCCGGTCCACGGCCTTTTCACCGCGAAAGGCTCCGAGCATGGGTTGCGCATGGATTTCATCGATGGCATGAAGGGATTCCGTCCGGGTGACCGGTGCAATCCGGAAGACGACATCCTGGAGGGCTTCTGTGAAGACACCCCCGACACCGAACATGACGACAGGGCCAAACTGGCCGTCGCGAAACATTCCGGCCACAAATTCCCGGTTGCCGATGATCTGGGTTTGGATGAGGTAGCCTTCCAGATCGTCCCCCGCGGCGGCGCCAATCGCATGAAGAGCCTCTTCAAGGTCCGTTTCACTGCGGACACCCGTTCGGACCAGGCCTCGTTCCGTTTTGTGGGTGAGGCGATGACCATGGCCCTTGACCACAACAGGGTAACCGAACAGCCGGGCCTTGGCGAGGGCGTCCGTTTGCGTCTTAACAACCGCTTCTTCCACCACGGGCATCCCGTAGGATTTTAGTATCTGTTTTGATTCCTTTTCGGTTAAAAACGACCGGCCTTCGGTCCTGGCCTTTTTGATAACGTCCACGATATCCATATTCTCGCCTCAGTTGATCAGTGAAGGAGCTTTCATAAGGCGTAGAATCTAGCATAAGCGCCGTTTTGGCGCAATCATCGCGATGAAATACCCCGATATTTTTTATTCAGTTGAGACAAGACAGGGCTTTTTCCGGCCGATACAGATCATGAAACAGACGGTCAGGGCAAAACTCACCGCGATCAGGGGCCACTTCCATGTTGCCGGCGGAATGTACTGATACAGACCAATGAAACCGAACAAGACAAAGACCGTTGCGGCAAACCATTTAACCGCGATCGCGGGAATTTTCTTTCCCATGACGATGCCGACACCGATGCCGATGACGTCGGCAATGATCATTCCCGTCGTGGTGCCCATCCAGACAGGAATGATCGTCTGGTATTTCGCCGCCAGGGCGACCGTTGCCAATTGGGTTTTGTCGCCCATTTCGGCGATGAAGAAGGCAACGGCCACCGTCCAGAACGGGCTGAAGTTAAAGCGCTGGTCTTCCTTGTCCAATTCGTCGCCCCGGATAGTCCACAGACCGAACAGTATAAAAGAAACGGCGGCGGCGATTTGAATATAATGCATGGGCATGAAACGTGTCAGGTAACTTCCCAGGCTTACGGCCATGAAATGATTCAAAAGCGTCGCCACAAAAACACCCCAGAGAACAACGGAAGCTTTGTAGCGCATGGCGAAAGCCATGGCCAGCAACTGTGTTTTATCCCCCATTTCGGCAAGCACCACAAACAATGTGGACAGCAGATAGGTCATCATAATCAATCGTCCTTTCAGGCCAAAAAAAAGCGAGACTTCAGTATGATGAAACATCACACTAAAGGTCTCGCTAATTGGTCTTCGTAACCAACGGCAAGGCCAGGCGCTCTCGCACCAGCATGTTGACCTTGCACCGGGCAGCTACTCCCCTCTAATTTGCAATTTCATTAACCCGGATAAAACGGAAAGTCAACCCGATTATGCAAATACATTTGCTACGCAACAATACAATTTCATCTAAAATGGAAGCGAATACATATCGAATTCCATCGCGTCTTCTGGTAAGAACGCCGCTTTTCTTCTTGAGTCCGTTTAACGTCACATTGGCAGAAATTCCGTGAAAAGAAATCATCGGGTGGCTTTTGAAAAACGAGGAAGCGGCCCGGAACATCTATAAAACGGCTGCCGCTGTCTTCATAAGTGATAATCACTTCCGTGATTTTCTGGAAAAACTGGCTGAGGATGAAGCGCTGCATGCCCAAATCATGAAGGCAGCCCTGTGTCTTCTCGAGCGGAAGAACCTGCCTGCCGACCAGACCATCATTCTGGATGGAAAAATCAGAAGCCCGATCGACCGTAACATTGACGATATTCAGAACATGATTAAGAAGGGAAATCTTACCAAGAAAATCATGCTGGAATACATCATCCGTGCGGAATATTCCGAGTGGAACCATATCTTCATGTATGCGGTCAATGTCTTGGACCAGGAATGCAGCGGTTTTGCGACAGTGGGACCCAAGCTTCAACACCACCTGCGATGCATCGACCATTATCTGGAGACAACCGGAAAATATGACGAAGGGACAGGCGCTTTCCGGAATTCGGAACCGGTCTGGAATGAGGGAATTTTGGTGATCGATGATGC
>CAZTYA010000124.1:0-6028 GCA_964617255.1 uncultured Syntrophales bacterium | reverse complement strand
CAGCCCCGCCAGCCCGACAAGCAGCAGGATATAGGCGATATTGGGATTGCTTATTACGGAAAGGATGCGCAGTCGCAGTCCCATGTCCTTTTCCCGGATCTGGGCGTTCCGGGTTTTCATGACCCATTCCCCCGCAGGGAGGTTAACTTTCCGGTTATCGATTTGAGTGAAAAGCTGATTCACATCCGTAGCGACAATATCGATCACCCCCAGTTTCAGGGCCTCCTCGGCCGTGATGGACTCGCTTTTTAAAACCGCCTTGGTCGCCCATTCCTCGTTGCGGCCCCGCTTCTTGGCGATTCCCTTTACGTAGGCCACCGCGTCGTTTTCGACTTTCTTGGCCATCGTTTCATCCATCCCGCCACCGAAACCGATACCCACGGGATGGGCCGCTCCGATGTTCGTGCCGGGCGTCATGGCGGCCACATGGGCGGAAATGGTAATAATGACACCGGCCGAAGCCGCCCTTGCACCTGCCGGATGGACAAACACCACCACCGGCAGCGGCGCGTTGAGAATTCCCTTGGCAATCTCACGCATGCTCGAATCGAGCCCGCCGGGCGTATCAAGGAGGATGACCAGACCATCCGCAGCGTGTGCGGATGCCTCGCGGATGCTCTTGAGAATGTATTCGGCAATTGGCGGGGTAATCGTGGCATCGACGGTGATCACGTCATAGACGGCCCCCCTTTCGGCGCCGACGGCCCAACCATATCCGCCGAAGATGAAACAGAAGAGAAAAACGGCAAACCATTTTCTGCTGTTACGTAGTCTTTTCCTCACCCTGTCCACTCCTTTTCCGTTTTCATTTCAGGAAGTTGATGGAGGATCGCCGGTTTTTAACCGCGTCATGATCTGCTGCACGTCTTCCCAGACCTGCTTTTTGGCCGAGGGATTGCGAAGCAGATAGGCCGGATGGTACGTCGGCATGAGGGGAATGCCGTGATAATCGTGAAATCTCCCACGCAGGACCGTTATCGGTGCTTCCGTTTTGAGCAGGGTACGCGCGGCAAAGGTACCCAGGGCACAGATCACCTGGGGGCCAATCGCCTCCAACTGGCGAATCAGGAACGGCTCACAGGCCAGGATTTCCTCCGCCAGGGGATTCCGGTTACCCGGGGGCCGGCATTTGAGGATGTTGCAGATATAGACCTGTTCCCGTTTCAGGCCCATCGCCTCAATGATCTTCGTCAGAAGTTGGCCCGCCCGGCCGACAAAAGGCCTGCCCTGTTGATCTTCATCCGCCCCCGGCGCCTCGCCGACAAAGACCAATTCCGCCTGGGGGCTGCCTTCACCGAACACCAGGTTCCGCCGCGTCGCATGGAGGGCACAGCGCTGACAATCCCCCAGTTCTGCCCGAATATCATCAAGGGTTGGTTTTTCATTCACCTGAGTTCCCACACAGGCGGCAGGCTTTTGAGTCAAAGCTGCGTCCTTGGCCGAGCAAAGATAGGACAGCGGCCGTTTCCCCTCCCGGTCCAAAACAATGGCCGTGGAGAGTGAATCGACGATTTCCAGCAATTCTGCGGCAAGATCTTGCCTGTTGATCATGGGCGCTCCGTCTTTTAACGCTTATGGGACGCCCGCATGTCCCGAATCCGATCAAGAATTCGGTTCGCCACATCCCCTTTGTCCATAATCGGCAACGCCTCGATCCCCCCATCCCGGTCGAGGATCTTGATGATATTGGTATCCGTCTGAAAACCTGCCCCTTCCTGGGTTAGATCATTTGCGACAATCATGTCCATGTTTTTCGCCACGAGCTTCCCCTTGGCATTTTCAACCAGATTTTCCGATTCCATGGCAAAACCGACGAGGATGCGATTTCCCTTCTGTTTGCCGATTTCAGAAATGATATCGGGATTCCGAACCAGCTTGATCGTCAGTGGTCCTTCCTTTTTTTTGATCTTGTTCGGTGCGATCTCGGCGGGACGGTAGTCGGCGACGGCTGCCGCCTTGATAACCACCGTCGCACGTTCCAGGTTAGCCATGACCGCGTCCTGCATCTCCACCGCCGTTGAAACGGGAATGAATCGGACGCCGAGCGGTTGCGGTAAGGACGAGGGCCCGCTGACCAGGGTGACATGGGCGCCCCGGCGCCTGGCCATGGCGGCCAGAGCATACCCCATCTTGCCGGATGAATGGTTGGAAATGAAACGCACAGGGTCGAAAGGCTCACGGGTCGGACCCGCCGTGACAAGCATCCGTTCCCCCGCGAGATCCTTTTCCGTCAAGGTGGTTTCAATCGCCTCCATGATTTCCGGCACCTCGGCCAGCCGACCCGGGCCGGTTACCTTGCAGGCGAGTTCTCCGTAACCGGGTTCTACGAAATGATACCCCCGTGTCGACAGCTTCGAGATGTTTTCCTGCACGATGGGGTTGGCATACATATGCATGTTCATGGCGGGACAGACGAGGACCGGCGCCTTTGTGGCCATGATGACGGTGGTTAACAGGTCATCGGCGATCCCGGAAGCGATCTTGCCGATGACATTGGCCGTCGCCGGGGCAATCACGGCAATATCAGCATACTCCGCCAGCGAAATATGGGCGATGTCATAGTCCTTGATCAGGGAAAACATATCTGTAAAAACAGGATTGCGGGACAAGGTCTGAACGGTCATGGGGGTCATAAATTCCCGGGCGTGGTCTGTCATGATCACCTTGACATCGGCCCCCTTCCGGATGCACTCCCGGATCAGTTCTCCCGTTTTATAGGCCGCAATCCCGCCGGTCATGCCGAGCAGAACATTTTTACCCTTCAACATCTTCGCTTCTCTCCGGAATACATTTTTTGACAGGCGTCGAAACTATAGCAACAAAGGAAAACAACTTCAAGGTGAATTGTCCAAACGTCTGCCTCCGCTAATTTCATCTTGCAAAACCGGGGGGAAATCAATATATGTGGGCCTCGAGAAGGCGGGCCGGCAAGGCCCGAAACATCCGGACATGACAAAAACACCGAGGTGAACCCGATGTCCTATCTGAATACGTCGCTTACGGAGAGAAATCCCATGAAGAAATTGACCCCGGCTATCCTGATCGGCGCCGCGATTGTGGTGCTGATTGCTGCCATCTTTTTTATGCTCCCCTTTCTTGAGGGCGGTGCACCCGCTATCAAGCTGACCCCGGACATCAAAGCCATCGGCCAGGGGCAAACCTTTACCGTTACGGTCACCGATCAAAAAAGCGGCCTGCAGAGCGTCCTGGTCAACCTGACCCAGAACGGCAAAACGCATGTCCTGGCTTCCGTCTCCTACCCCGAGAAAGGCCCTTCTTCACAGGACATACCCGTCAAAATTGATCCTTTCATGAAACTCGCCGATGGCCCGGCGACGCTCCAGATCACCGCGGTGGATGCTTCCTTCCGCGAAAACAAGGCCACGCTCACTAAACCCATTTATGTTGATTTCATGCCGACCCAGATTTTTCTCCTCAATACGATGAATCATGTCAATCCGGGCGGCGTATGCGTGGTCCTTTATCGCACATCCGAACCGGTTGTGGAAAGCGGCGTCTTCGTCAACGAAACCTTTTTCAAGGCTTATCCGATCACCGTATCCGGGAAACCCTGCTATGTCGGCTATTTTGCCATCCCGATGGATGCAAGCGAAAGGGAACCCCGGATCCGGGCCTTCGTGAAAGATCAAGGCCAGAACGAAACTTCGGCCAACATCCGCTTCATTTTGAAGAAAAAGACGTTTCGGAGTGATAAGGTCAACTTGAGCGACAACTTCCTCCAGCAGAAAATGCCCGATTTTCAGACGATGGTTCCGGAACTCCGCGGGAAGCCTCTCGTTGATGTGTTCATATACGTTAATACAAAAATGCGTGAAGATAACTTCAAAACCATCCAGGCAATCTGCCGGAAATCGCAGCCCCAGGCCTTGTGGGATGGGCCATTCCTCCGGATGAAAGACGGCGCACCCATGGCGCTTTTCGGCGACCGGCGGCAATGGATATTCGAAGGGCGGGAAATCGGGGAAAGTATTCACGAAGGCATCGACCTGGCCTCGACGGAACAGGCACCCATCCAGGCGGCCAACAGTGGCGTGATCCTTTTTGCGGGCTCTCTCGGCATCTACGGCAACACCGTGATCATCGACCATGGTCTGGGCATGATTTCCCTGTATGGGCACCTGAGTTCGATCCAGGTCAAGGAAGGCCAGCCGGTCAGAACGGGAGACATGATCGGGAAAACAGGTATGTCCGGTCTGGCAGGCGGCGACCATCTCCATTACGGCATCATGGTGGGGGGGCAGTTCGTCAACCCCATCGAATGGTGGGACCCGCACTGGATTGCCGACAACGTCAAGAAAAAGGTGGAGGTTTCCTTTTAGGAGATCAGACTTTACCGATATCCCGGTGGTAAACACTGGCGGGATAGTGGTTTTCATTCAGGTAGACACCCAAGCGGTTTGCCATGGCCACGGACCGATGGCGGCCGCCGGTGCAGCCCAGGGCGATATTGAGCCTTGATTTGCCTTCCTTTTCATAAAGCGGCAGCAGAAATCCCATCAGATCCGTCATTTTCTCCATAAAGCGCATGCTTTCCTCGCTCGAAAACACGAAGTCCCGAACCGCCGGATCATGACCGTCGCGGCTCTTCAAATCTTCCACAAAATACGGATTCGGAAGAAAGCGGACGTCGAATACCATATCCGCATCCACCGGGATGCCGTAACGGTAACCGAATGAGGTGACATAAATCAGGAGCCGCCTCAGGACCCCGTCAGCCGCGTACGCCCGCTGGATCACATCTTTTAATTGATGCACATTCAGCGAGGTCGTATCGATCACCCAATCGGCCATATGCTTCAGGGGTGTGAGCTTTTCCCGCTCAAGCTGGATGCCTTCCATGATGGTTCCCTGCGGCGCCAGGGGATGGATACGCCGCGTCTCGCTGAACCGATGCACCAGCACGTCGTCGGTTGAATCCAGAAACAAAATTTCAATCGTGTAACCCTGCTGTTTTAGCTGGGTAAATATCCGCTGATATTCTTCGAGAAAACTTTTCTCACGGAGATCCATCACCAGGGCGACGCGGTCAATGTGTCTCTCAGGGGCGGACTGGACGCTGAGGAATTGAGGCAGGAGCACAACGGGGAGATTATCAACACAGTAAAACCCGATATCCTCAAGGGCGCGGATGACCGTACTTTTCCCCGAACCGGAAAGACCCGTAATGATGACAATGCGGACCGTTTTCATGACATCTCCTTAAAGTCGGCAAAACGGTATGCCCATTTTTCGATGCGCGTTGAGGCATCCTCCGGGCAAGGGAAAGATGAAAAGACGGCAAAGGGGACGGATACCCCCATGATGGTGCGCGTTTCGTGCGTTTGTGGCGTTTCGGTTTCCGTTTCCAGTTCACACCATAACTGAAGCGGTGAATCGGACGCTGTCCGTGTAATTCCCGGACAAGAGCGGCAGGCCACGATCCCCTGATCCCTGAGGGCCAAGACGTTTCCCGTCGATCCATACCCCCGGCCATAAAGATTCCGGTGTTTTTTTACCACCTCGATCAGGTCATCGGCAATCCAAATGTGTCCTTTTTCCGCCAACATGAGACCACAGGTGGTTTTTCCCACACCGGCATGGCCCGTAATCAGCAGGCCCAACCCATAGAGATTAACCAAAACCCCATGCATCACGACGGTTTTTAATATTTTTTCACGGATCAGACCGGTCAGGCGACTCTGCAAATAGGGACCGTCGAAGGCCGAAGAGAAAAGGACAATATGGTTATCTTTGCAGAATCGCTTAATATCTTGAGAGGGTTCCTGATCCTCCGCAAAAGCCATACAGGACACCTTGTGTTCCCGTATCCAGCCCAGAAAGCCATCCCGTGCTGTGGGGGTAAGAAGTCTTTTCGCCGTGTCTGCGGATATCACAAGCATCCCCCCGGAAAAGTTACGCGGAACCGCATGGGATTCGGAAGTTGACAAACACACAGGGCAATCGCGGCCGGGCACTTTCCCGTCGGGCAGAGAAAAAAGCTTCCGGATACCCAGCCTTGCTCCCGATC
>CAZTYA010000123.1:0-6034 GCA_964617255.1 uncultured Syntrophales bacterium | reverse complement strand
GTATAGTCAATCCTATTAAGAAGTATTTTAATGCAGTTTTCCCTGATATACTGATCTACAGCCTCCCGGGCACCCTTGAAGTGACCATAATCATCGATAATGATTACTCCGCCGGGAACCAGTCTCGGATATAGATGGACGAGTTCATGGTATGTTGAGGTATACCAGTCTGTATCCAGATGAAGCAGGGAAATCTTCTCGGGAACGGTCGCTGGAATCGTCTCCTCGACTTTTCCCTCAACAAAAATAAAATTATTTGATGGGTATCCTACTGAAAAGACATTTTTCTTGACTACTTCCAAGGAAACGCAGGTCCCTTTCCAGGCATCACCCTTCCACCAAATGTCTTTGGCTGATTTGCCCATATAGTCGACATCGTTATCCGCTGGTTCTGTCATCCCGGAATAGGTATCATAGAGATAGAGTGTTCTTTGCAGGTCTTGCATGGCAAGCAGAACCGAAACGCAGAGCATGACGCTCCCCCCCTTCCATACACCACATTCAACAATATCTCCCTCTATCCTGCTCGCGACAACGTAGCGGATTGCCTGATAGAGAGCATACATCCTCTCTATCGAGGTCATCGTGTAAGCCTGGAATGCCTCATATAGTTTCTTGAATTCCTCTTCCATGTCCGGTCCCGATGTAGCTCCATTCCCGATCCCTTTATCCTGCGTCATCGATTTCTTCAATCGCCTCATCATGTTCAAGATCATTATGGCAACTCGCTAAAAATGAAATTCCTTTCTGTCAATGTATTGGGTCCAATTCGGATCCTTCAGAAATTTTCCGATATCTGAAATTTGATCTTTAATCATCTCCTGAGATTCCTTATTTGTTAGTAGTTTCGCTGCCTCATGCCAAAGGCGGTATTCACTATCATCATTCCATCCGAACACTTGATTATGATTGAAATATGGACAAAAATGGTATCGTGATCCCATGATTGCACAAAAGTACAAATAGGCTATTATTTTCGCAGACTTCACTTGCCTTCCATCAAGTTTCGGGATGTCACTGATGCGGCTTAACTGATTTATATAAGAAGATTCGTCTTGCGGCTCGATTGTGAAACCGAAACCATTGTAAGGACTTTCTCCAGCAAGAATGCATGGAATACCACAGGCAGCATATTCCAGACCAGCTGTTCCGATACACGTGATCAGAACATCCGCAAGAAACGGAATGGAACGGGCATTGAAATCCTCATCGCTTTTGAACAAGCGAATATGATTCGTGACCTCCTGGAATTTTTCTCGCAAATTCAAATCTTTTGTCTTGTAGAACTTCTCTTCGACCGGATGCTGTTTAAAGATCCAGTTTACGGACTTATCCTGTTTGGCGTATTGAAGTGTTTTCATAAACCAATGGTAGTAGTCACTAAATATCATTTTTCTTTTGAAGTGTGAGTGCGGATAATCGTTAAAAGCATGCAGCATGACGAAGGCAATTGGTTTAGTTTTATCAAGACCATAGGTCTCGCAAAAAGCATTTTTATCATTGTATAATTTCTTTGTCGTATCAAAAGCCACATCTACGGCAGGATGATTAACTCGCTGCCCAAACCGATTTCCCAAGTATGTTTCAATTTCTTCCAAGAAAAAGCCATCATTTTTTTCAATGGCTCTCTCATAATATTTATACTCAGGCTTCCCAGCATAATCACACATATTATTTATTTTCTGATATTTTTTGATTACATATTGATAACCACCAAGCTTGGCAATTACTTCTACTCCATATTTTAAGAAATAACGACTTAAGGGGGCACCTTCAGTTCCTATCGTGTGAGAAAAGACAGCACTCTCGATATTATATCTGTGAAGAAGATCCCGGACAACATAACGATTGAAATAAATATCCTGCAAGATTGGCACAACCCTCCGATCGATCTTATGAATAGTTGCAAACCCCTGTGCAAGAACCCCATCATATACGACGTCCCCAAAGCGGATACCATCTATTTCAAAATCTAACAACTCGGAAGGTTGTAGTTTTTTTATTGCATTGTATACTTTTTCAGCCTGAAAGACTGCCCATCTATTAGCAATTCTATAATGAATTTCATTTAGAAACACGAAGTTCGCTTGAGGGTAAGATTTTAGCAGTTGAATTAACCTGTTCGTCTTTGTTCGTACCAGAAATAGGAGTCTTGTCCCTCTGTAATGCGATATAATAGCTCCCAGTGAGGCATTACACAATATGCTTATTGGGTGATTCTCAATCCTTATTAAGGTATAGTTTGATGAGCCGCGAATTATTATGTCTTGGTTCATCAAGTCCCAAAATTTCTTGTTGGCATCAGCAAATGTCTGTTCCGCTCTTATACTACTCTTCATTTTCATATGATTCAACTCCTTTATGATATATCACTAAATCGGTATTTTATTACCCTTGCAGGATTACCTGCTACCACTGCATACGAAGGCACATCCTTCGTAACTACAGCACTTGCCCCAATGACTGCACCGTTCTAAACTTTTACGCCTGCCTTAATGTACGCGTTACAACCTATCCAAACATCATTTCCTATATACGTTATTCGCCGAGTATTTATAATCTTTCATGCCAGAAAACCCACAAGCAAGCTTGTGGGTTTTCTGGCATGAAAGATTATAAATGAATAATCGGGTTCAAACACAAGCATTTGAGTATGAGCGACCTTAAATAAAACATTAAATATCAGCAAGTTAATCAATTACCAATCAAGAATCTTAACCTTATCTACAGGGTACTTTCTCTATACAAAGCAGATGGCTTTCACCATCTGGCTCACGATTTATGCTGTGGGCGCAGCCAGATTCCCTCTGGGGCGTCCGTCGGCTCAAAGGTAACCGGATCGTAAACCCCCCGGCGCATGCGGTGTTGCTTTGCCAGCTCCGACGGCGCCGGTTCCTTGCCGCCCGTACCAAGGGCTTCCTCCAGGCACCTCACCTGGCAGGCCATTTCGCCGAATTCCTCCATGGTCATGGCGAAAGGATGATCCGGCCCCGGCAGAGACCGGTCGAAGGTGACATGTTTTTCCACAACCGTCGCCCCGAGGGTGACTGCGGCGATGGGAACCAGGCTTCCCGGCGTGTGGTCGGAGATGCCGACGGGTAAACCGAAAGCCTCTTTCAGCGTCACCAGGGCCCTGAGGTTCATCTCCCCCCACTGGGGAGGATAATTGCTGACGCAGTGCAGAAGGACGATCGGGCCGGCGCCCGCCCGTTTCAGAACACCCAGGGCCTTCTCTACATCTTGCAGGGAACTGCCGCCGGTGGAGAGGATAACCCTCTTTCCCGTTCGTCCCACCGCCTCCAGGAGAGGTCTGAAGGTGATATCCCCGGAGGCGATTTTGTACGTCCTGACGCCGACCGACTCCAGCAGGTCCACGGCTTCCAGGTAGAACGGCGTGGATAGAAACTCGATGCCCTGAGTATCCGCTTCCTCTTTAAGAGCCCGATGCCAGTCGTCGGGAAGGGCGAGATTGCTGAACTGCTGATAGACCGGGTTCTCCTCGGCGGCACCACCGGACCAAAGCTTAGGGGCTACGAGCTTTTCCTTGCGGAGCGTCTGGAACTTGATGCCGTTCGCCCCACAGGCTTTCACCGCCCGGATGTACTCGATGGCGGTCTCAAGACGGCCATCGTAGTTAGAACCCACTTCTGCGATCAACTCCGTCCGACTCATCGGCATCCTCCGCACCTTTTCAAGATAGATTTACCGATTCAATCCAAGAATTCGTGAATGCTATCTACTTCTGCTTTTTAAGATGCGGGCCGGGCTTCCGTACCACACCTCACTGTCCGGAACATCGTTCCGCACACAGAGACAGGCCCCGATCCCCGCATTATCACCGATATTGCCCCCGGCACGATTGTCACGTTGGCACCGAAACGGGATCCTCGTTTGAGGACGTCGACCTGCTTTTCCTTCTCCCGCCCCAAGACCGGCATGTGCGTCACAAGAAGCTGTACTTCATGATGACGTCGTCCTCTACTTCTATATAAACGGAATTCCCCCCCCCATGAACAAAATCATCCGCAATGTCACAGAATTTACCTGTCTTCATCTCGGCACCTCCTGAAGTTTGGACCATCCCCTGTGCTTATTTACTCCCCCCGATACAAATAATCGGCCCCTTCCAGTTTGCGGATCACACCGAAATGGTTGTCCCATCCGATGTCTTTTTTGCCGATGCAGATCGTACAGACTCCCAGCGGCGGAACCCCCTTCAGCTGCAGCGAACCGGGGTCGATGTCCTTCATTCCGTCCATCTCCGTGAGCAGTCTCGATGTGCCTGTCCCCTGCAGGGCGTTCACTTCGTAAATCCGGATCGACCGGCTGACCTCCCTTATCTTCTCCCGGAATACCTCCCTCTCCGCCTGGCTGATCAGGTCTATTTTTGTAACGACGGCAACATCGGCAAGGCTGACCATCGGCCCCATCTTCAGGGGAGAGTTCATTCCTCCCAGCATGCTCAAGACGATGACTCCCAGCCCCTGGTTCAGGTAAGGGGAGCAGCGGAGACACAGCCCGGCACTCTCGACAATCAGCAGATCGCTCCCCTTCCGGGTGGCCCAATGGATCGCGTCTTTCATCACCATGACGCTGGCATGATCCGGGCACAGGTCGCCCGCATAGACGATCTGGATCGGCAGGTCGGCGAACTCCCTCTGCAACTCCTCTTTTTCAAACGCCATGACAACATCAATCTTCAGGTAGGCTATCTTGACCCGCGGATACAGTTTCCGGATTATGTTCTTGATCACCGCTGTCTTTCCGGCGGAGGGCGGTCCCGCGAAATTCATCAGCTTCATGACGATCCCCTTAGAAAGAGATGACTTCCCCTCTTCGGACCCTTTCCCGGACCACGCTCAGCAGGATATCCTGCTCGATGATCCTCTTGCGGGCCTTTCGTTCCAGTTCGGTGGTCCTGTGGATCTTGACGATGCCCCCGTTCTTCATGACCAGCCGGATGTCGCACAGAAGTGCAACGACGGGATCATGGGTGACGAAGAGAATGATCTTCCCCTCCGACCGCACCATCTCCATCGCTTCCTTCTTGAAGATCCCGGCATTTTCAATCTCGTCCAAAAGGACGATCGGCGCCTGGCCGATCACGATTGCATCGGCGATCATGAGAGCCCGGGTCTGGCCTCCCGACAGGGATGTCATGCGCATCTTTTCGTGAACTTTTTCACCGGTCAGCTTGTTCGTCAGGTAGATCGTCCTTTCGACCGTCCCTTCGGTTCCGATGTTCCGGGCCTTTGCATGGACCCGGAGGAACTCGTCAATCGGCAGATCGGCCAGGAAATTCGTGTGCTGCGTAATCAGGACAATCGGGTTCCGGGACGGATCCTGTCGGAAGGAAGCAGGGGGAATCTTCCCATTGATGAAGATTTTCCTCCCCGTGACGGTGTCGCCCTGCGTCAGCATCTCGATGTCGTTTACCAGGGAGGATTTGCCGCTACCCGTGGGCCCGACAATGGACACCGTGTTGCCCGGCACGATATTCAGTTCTTCGAAGCCTTCCTTTTCCCCGTTCTTGTCAAATCCGGGATAAACTGAAATTTTCTTGATGATCATGACTCGCAACCCACAGTTCTGACTGCTGCTATCATCTCCTCCAGCTTCTCACGCATTTTCCCGGTGGACCGGAATCCGAGAACCTTTCCGGCGCGGGTATTGGAAATCGGATGCTGGACGATGTTCTTTTGCCATTTCATGTCCTGGTGGCGGATCGTCGCCCCGCAGAAGGAGGCGATTTGCCGGGCGACATCGATGATCCGTGTGTCTTCGTCCGCGCAGATATTGAATGTATTGCCGGACAGGCTTCCCTTGAACAGGACTGCCTTTACCAGAGCGTCGACGACATCGCCCACGTAGACAAAGTTTCTCTTCTGCAGGCCTTTGTTGTGAACGACAATCTCCCCTCCCTTGAGGGCACTCGCCACCATGACGGGTATGACGCCGGGATCACCCTCGACCCGCCATCGCCGCGGCTCCGGGCCCACCCCATAGACATTGGAAATTCTCAGGGTAACCGTAT
>CAZTYA010000122.1:5412-6053 GCA_964617255.1 uncultured Syntrophales bacterium | reverse complement strand
TCGGTTCCGTCACCCTGCAGGGTGGCGAGATCGATTTTCTCGATTCGAGTATAAGACCTCAATATTCAAAGAGATTTCTGGAAATGGGCGGGCGCGTCTCAAATCTCTCGTCGCTGGAAAATTCGCGGGGCGACGTTGAACTCCGGGGGAAGCTCGACGGCTATGCGCCCCTCGAAATCACCGGTAAGATCAACCCGTTACAGAAAGATCTCTTCGTGGATCTCAAGGCGGTGTTCAAAAATATGGACTTAAGCCCCATGACGCCCTATTCGGGTAAGTACATCGGCTACGAGATTCAAAAGGGAAAACTCTCCTTCGATCTGAAATATCTCATCGAGCGGCGCAAACTGGATTCGACGAATATTGTTTTTATCGATCAACTGAACCTGGGAGACAGGGTGGATAGTCCCGATGCCACGAAACTGCCCGTTGCGCTCGCCGTTTCGCTCCTGAAAGACCGCCATGGCCAGATCAAACTCGATATTCCCGTTAAGGGCAGTCTGGACGATCCTGAATTCAGTGTCTGGCGGATCATCGTCAAGGTCCTGAAGAATCTTCTCGGTAAAGCGGCCACGGCGCCCTTCGCCCTGCTCGGGTCCCTGCTCGGCGGCGGAGAAGAGTTGAGCTATGTTGAGTTTGAT
>CAZTYA010000122.1:0-5402 GCA_964617255.1 uncultured Syntrophales bacterium | reverse complement strand
CTGGCCGTGCTCGATGAAGCAAATATGAGTAAGATCAGTACGTTATCCAAAGCTCTGGCGGACCGTCCCTCCCTGAAGATTGACCTGGAGGGCTACGTCGACGCCGAACAAGACCGGGAGGCGACGAAAAAAATAGCCTTTGAACGGAAAGTGAAGGTGCAGAAACTGAACGACCTCATCCGTACCGGGAAGACCGATGTCAAACTGGAAGGAGTGGTGGTGGGGCAGGAAGAATATGAAAAGTATCTGAGAAAAGCTTATAATGCGGAGAAGTTCCCCAAACCGAGGAATCTGATCGGTCTGGCCAAAAAGCTACCGGTGCCGGAAATGGAAAAGCTGATGTACACCTACCTCGAGGTCAAGGACGACGACCTGCGACTGCTGGCCAATCAGCGGACCCTGAACGTGCGGGATGCCATCCTGGCTGCGGCCGACGTGGCGCCGGAGCGTATTTTTATTGTGGAGGCGAAGTACCTGTCACCGCCGGATAAGGAAAAACTGAAAAAGAGTCGGGTGGATTTCCGACTGAAATAGATGATCATTTATAACGTTGGATCTGTATATCAGGGTCATGCATGGCTTTTTTCGGGGAGGGTGAGTTTTTCGCCAAAAACCCCTTGCTTATTTCAGATCCGTGTTTAAAATGAATTTAATGAAAGACGCAACGCCCGCCATTGTTTATGATGATGTACAAACACTTGATGCAAGGTTCTTACGTCAGAAAGGGGTGACAGCAGCAGCTAGAACCGACGATGGTAAAAATAGATTTCCGTCCCTCTCTTTGCGAAGGGAGGTCTAACGGCTAAACGGTGAACAATCACCGAATATCTTCAGTTTGAAGAGCGTTTCAAAGGGCGTTGCGTCTTTCTAGAATGAGCGGGTGGGCGAGCAGGCAGGTCGGATGCATCGGTGAGAGGTCCGGGGGAGGTTCAAATCTGCAGCACTTCAGACGGTTTTCCCTTTATTCAATCCTTTTGATACCGGATGGATAAGCTTGAATACACGGCCTAATTCAAGTCGTGATGCCGACTGTTTTTCCCTGCCGGTGAAGCCAAAAGATTTAAGGGTACGATCATGTTTTTCTTAAGAGTTCTAATCCTTTTCATCGTCTTGTTTTTCCTGGTTGCTGCGGGATGGGCGGGACCCACGGTTAAGGAAGGTACACAAGAAATCGGCCGTGGATTTAAGACCATGGGGTCCGAAACGGGTAAAGCGATCAAAGACGGGAGTAAAGAAGTCGGCCGGGGATTGAAGAAAATCGGCCGGGCAACCGGTCAGGCTATCAACGAGAAGGGCCGGGAAGCCGGGCGGGAAATGAAAAAAGCCGGGCAGTCCGCGTCGCGTCAGGCCAAAATGACCAGCCACTCCGTCGGCAACTGGTTCAGGGCTACCTACCATAAGACCATGAAAGCCTTAAACAAAATCGGTACTCAGGTCCGGGATTATTTCGCACGCAGATAAAAAACCGACGGCAGTCTCATCCCGCCGTCGGCCAAGAGTCGTGATGCCATCCCTTGACGCATCACGGTTTAAGGGATCGCTTGTCTTAAGAGCAACTTGCCTCGTAATTTCAATATCATTCAGAACACCCTTTACTTCACACTGTAGCCGCGGCCTTCCAGACAGGCCCCGAGGGCGCGCTGATAGTCGCTGCGTTTTTGGGCGCTCTGCGATTCGGCAACGCCGCCCAGCGGCAGGGTCGGGTCGTATCCGGTTTGTCCCACCGCCCAGCGGTGGCAGGTATAACGGTCGTCCGCCTGCTGCTGTTCACTCTGGCCATGTGTCGGGTAACTGTATAACCAGTCGGCTTGCGGCGGTTCTTCACTCACCTTGTTTTCCGGGGGATTGGTGACGACATAACCGCCGCCCGGGTAGTAAGTGTAGTATGTGTCATTTGCATAGTAATAGGGAATGCCTCCCACCCACAGGGTTGTGTAAAAAGGCGGCAGCACGGGAATCACCAGGCCGAATGGCGGGGCGACAACCGTAAAGTACGACCCGTAGGGGCGATACCAGACGCCGCTGGAAAAATAGTACGGCGCACGGCGGTGATAAACGGTATGGTAACCGCGAGGTAAAGCGCGCACGTAATGGCCGCGGGCCGGATAATAGCGGTTATGATTATATCGCGTGTCCCAGCCCCGGTTATAATCCTTCGCCCGGCCTCGACTTATGTTTACGTGTCTGTCCGATCGATGTTGCGCAATGGAGCCGGTCCTCAGGAAGCGTTTACTATGACTGCCGTGACTGCTTCCGGGATTTTGCCATCCGTGATGTCCCGGGTTGTGCCCCCGGATATTTCCCTGACGGCTGCCCCAACTGTCCGCCAAGACGGGTTGACTCCATCCCAGCAAAAACAGCAGGATAAACCCCAGGGTGAAGAATAAATAGCTTTGACGATGATATTGCATGGCCCTTGCCTCCTTTATAACGAAATGAACGAATCGATATCTCATTTAACGCTGTAGCCTCTTCCTTCCAGACAGGCCCCCATGGCCCGCCGGTAGTCGCCTGCCCGGTCTTCCATCCGGGTGTTGTATTCAACGCTTTGTCTGTTTCGGTCCGCTTCGATTCTCCTGGCTGTTTCCGCGCGCGCCGAATCCGATATGATGCCGGTCATGGCGCCGATGGCGCCGCCGATCAGAGCCCCCTCGCCGGAGTGACGGTGGCCGCCGATAATCGCCCCCAGCAGAGCTCCCGTGAAGGCCAAAAATGTCGTATCATGGCCGACGGGCGGCACCGGTTCGACCCGGACCGGTTGCCGGACCGGCAGGGGCGGCAGGCTCGGGTCATAGGCGCTTTGTCCCATGGCCCAGATATGACATTCGTAGCGGTCACGGTCCATCTGCAACGGGGATTGACCTTCCCGGGGATAGCTGAACACCTGTCCGGGGTAAGACGCGGCCGGCCCGGCGTTGTAGCCGAAACGCTGATCGGCCCCTACGGTCAGCGGCCACACCATGCACAAAGCCAGCGACAGAGATGTCAACACAAGCAGCATGAAAAAATAACGCCATGTTTTCGGCACTCCCAACGGCAAGCATAACGCAGCCATTCGGTGTCTTGTATGATTCATTTTCATTCCCTCCATGGTTATGTCCCGTAAAAACGGCCCTGCGGTTGCGGCAGGTACTCGCATCCACCCTTTGTAAAGGTTAGCGCAAGGGGCGTGCCAGTTTGGTTATTTCAATAAAACACCAATAATATGGCAATAATATAATGATGAAACCGCATTTGGGAAGGGCTGTAATGAGACGGGGTATGGATACATAATACTCGGTTTGGATATTAAATATACGTCGATAGCCGCATACCTACTCCATAACCGGCGGCGATTGGCCAGCGGCTGCGAAAAGTAGGAAGGCGGAATCCGGCAAAAGGTCGGGGTCTTAAGGTTGCCTGTACGGTCCCGTTTAAAGGCTTTTTTTTATTAAGAACCAGGAAGTCGCTGGTTTGGACTATCCGGATTTTTCCGCCTCCAACGCTGCGGCGATCATCTCCCGCAGACGTACCTTGTTAACCTTGCCCACGGCGGTCAGGGGCAGTTCGGGGACGATTTCCAGCCGTTCCGGCAGTTTATAACGGGCGATCCGGCGTTCAGTCAGTAAAAACGCGTTCAATTCGTCCAGACTGAAGGACTGCCCTTCCTGCGGGACGGCAAAGAGGGCCGCCCGTTCATCCAGAATGGGATCGGGCATGGCCACATAGGCGCAGAGCCGAATTTTGGGGAAGGCGAGGATGTGATTTTCCATTTCCTCGGCGCTGATCTTCTCTCCTCCCCGGTTGATCGTGTCCTTGCTGCGTCCTTCAACGATAATGTTCCCGCTTTCATGGATGCGGCAGAGGTCGCCCGAACGGTAGAACCCGTCGGGAGTAAAGGCTTTCTTATTGTATTCCGGGACGTTGTAGTAGCCCCGGATCGTGTAGGGTCCCCGGCAGATCAACTCGCCGATTTCTCCGGGTTTGACATCCTGATCTTCGCTGTCGACGATCCGGAATTCGTCTCCGGGTGAGAGCGGCCTTCCCTGTGTGATCCAGACGATTTCCTCCGGGTCGTCCGGCCGGGTCCAGAACAGGGGTCCTTCCGCCATGCCGAGGACCTGCTGGACCTTCGCTCCCAGTTCGGGACGGATCCGCCGGGCCGTTTCCTCGTTCAGTTTTGAACCGCCGACGTGGAACATCCGGAGCGACGACAGGTCGTAGCGCGCCCGGTCCGGATGATTCAGGAGGTTGATGACGATGGCCGGGACGGCCGGGACCGTTGTCACTTTCTCTTTATCGATCAGAGAGAAAATCGTATCCGGGGCGGGGGAGGGCGACAGAATGACCCGTCCGCCATGCAGAAATACCCCCTGCCAGCCGGGGCAGGCGGCGGCGAAATTATGGGTCATGGGAATGGCGACCAGGTAAACCGTATCTTTATTAAAATCGCAGATTTCGCTGTTGCGGTAGGCGTTGTAGGTGTAGTCGTTGTGGGTCCGTGGGATCAGCTTCGGGATGCCGGTTGTGCCGCCCGAGAGCTGAAAAACCGCCGGCTGCAAGGGATCGGGTTTCAGGGCCGCAAAAATCGCCTCCGCGCTGACCCGTTCCTCAAGAGGATCGTCCAGTAATTTTTTGAGAGAAATCATCCCCTCCGGAACCTGATCGGCATGGACGATGACATGCTTAAGTGTCGGTGCCTTGGTGCGAACCTCCGCTGCCAGGGCGGGATAGTCAAACTTTCCGGAAACGCCGGGGATACAGTACGTTTTCACCGCGGCGAATTCGGCAAAAAACGAGATTTCCGCCAGGCGATGGGCCGCCAGGGCCATGATGGGAATGACGCCGATCTTCACGGCCGCAAAGTACAGATAGAGTGTTTCCGGGCAGTTCGGCATCTGAAGGATCAGGCGGTCCAGCGGGCGGTGGCCGAGTTTCGCCAGGTGCAGGGCCAGGCGGTTGACCTTCCGGAGCAGTTGCTCGTAGGTGATCTGCTCTCCGTTGCAGGTGACGGCGGTCCGTTTGGGCCAGCGCGCCGCGGCGTTCTCGACTATCGCCGCCAGGGGCTTTCCCCGCCAGTAACCCTTCTTCTGATATTCTTCTTTATATGACTCCGGCCAGGGGGTGAATCCGTCCATGATGCTGTAAACTCCTGATAAATTGTATAGATTCTACGTTGGGGCAACCCGTGCGGTTGCAATGGATATAAAAAAATTACCATTCCATCTGAAGGGCAGAGGCAGACCCTGCCCCTAAAGTATGTTAAGAATCAATCTCTGGGAAAACCAGTATGGCGTCCCCGGATTTCCAGATTTTCTGTAGAGGCTGCTTGATTTCTAACATTTTAGATGACGCTTTCAGTTTTAGTTTTTCATCATACAGTGATCCACCGCCGCCTTGATGAAATCCCGGAACAGAGGGTG
>CAZTYA010000121.1:0-6107 GCA_964617255.1 uncultured Syntrophales bacterium | reverse complement strand
CATAATGCACTTCTTTCCGTCTTGATTGGGCTTGAACCTCGGCTCGGGGGCAATGCCCATCTTCGCCGCCATATCCCGGATGACATCGGAGGTCGGGCATCGTGCGATAAGGAGCTGCATGACGAACTTCCTTACCTTAAGCACCCGTTCACTCTGCGTCTCCACGACAAGACCATCTTCCGCCGCGTACAGACAGGATGTGACGATCTTCTTTTTCTTACCCTTGGTAATCTCAACGACGCAGAGTCGGCAGGCACCGGAATTTTCGACAGATTCATGGGAACACAGGGTGGGAATTTCGATGCCATTCTCCCTGGCTACGGTTAAAAGGGTCTTGCCTTTTTTCGCCTGAATATTTCTACCATCAATGACTAAATTGACCATGTCTGTTTCCCTTTACTCTATAATAATGGCGTTGAACGCACAGACCTCATAGCAGGCACGGCACTGGATGCACAGGGTCTGATCAATTTCGTGAACCTCTTTCCTGTTTCCCTTGACCGCGTGGGTGGGACAAACCTTCCGACACTTCGTGCAGCCGGTACACTTGTCCGCCACCACCCGGAATTTTATAAGGGCCTTGCAGACTCCCGCCGGGCACCTCTTGTCCCGAATATGGGCTTCGTATTCATCCTGGAAATAACGGAGGGTGCTCAAGACCGGGTTGGGGGCGCTGCCACCCAGGGCGCAGAGTGATCCGTCCATCATCGCATCAGCCATATCCTTCAGCAGTTCAATATCCCCCTCCTGTCCCTGACCTGCACAGATGTCTTCCAGAATATCCCGCATCCTTCGGACACCGTCTCGACAGGGCGTACATTTCCCGCAGGATTCTTGTGCCAGGAAACTCACGAAATACTTGGCAATATCCACCATGCAGGTCGTGTTGTCCATGACGATCATCCCGCCGGAACCCATCATGGACCCCGCTTTGTCCAACTCATCAAAACCGACGGGCAAATCGATCAGCGACTCGGGAATACACCCTCCGGAAGGTCCGCCCGTCTGGACGGCCTTGAAGGTCTTCCCCTGGGGAATCCCGCCGCCGATTTCGTTGACGATTTCCTTGATGGTCGTACCCATGGGTACTTCCGCCAAACCAATATTGTTGACCTTGCCGACCAGGGAGAACACCTTCGTTCCCGAGCTGGTTTTCGTTCCGATCCCGGAAAACCATTTTCCGCCCCGGGCGATGATAACCGGTACATTGCTCCAGGTCTCGACGTTATTCAGGTTCGTCGGCCGATCCCAGAGACCGTGCTCAACGGTATGGGTGTATTTCGCCCTCGGTTCTCCCGCTTTTCCTTCCAGAGAGGCAATCAGTGCAGTCGATTCACCGCAGACAAAGGCGCCGGCGCCCTTGCTGATCTTGATATCGAAGGCAAAGCCGCTGCCGAAGATATTCTTTCCCAAGAACCCCGCACTTTTCGCCTGGGCGACGGCTTTGGTTAAATTGGCCACAGCCAGGGGATATTCATTCCTCACGTAAATGTAACCCTGCTTGGCGCCAATGGCATAGGCCCCGATAATCATGCCCTCGATAACACTGTGGGGATCGCCTTCCATCACACTCCGGTCCATGTAAGCTCCCGGATCGCCTTCGTCGCCGTTGCAGATCACGTACTTGATACTTCCCTTGGCATCACGGCAGGAACGCCATTTCCATCCCGTGGGGAAGCCGCCGCCGCCGCGACCCCTCAATCCCGAAGCAATGACGTCTTCGATGATCTGATCGGGAGACATTTCCGTCAGCGCTTTATACAGTGCAAAATAACCGCCCCGGCCGATGTACTCTTCCAGATTTTCGGGATCAATCACTCCGCAGTTGCGCGTGGCAATCTTAACCTGTTTGGCATAGTAGGGAATTTCTTCCATCATGGGGATGCTACTTAATGCCCGGGGAACCTTGCCCTTGACATAAGCGGTTTTTTCACCCGTCAGGATGTTCTCCTGTTCGTCCGCCCGATAAAACGGGGTTTCGGTATCCAGGTTTAGATTGATCACCTGATCCAGCAATGCCGGCACCTTGTCTACCGTCACTTTCGCAAAGGACAACTTCGGCTTGTTCGGAACGATGAATTCGACCAGGGGTTCCATGGAATCCAGGCCCATGCTGCCCGTTTTGGTCAGTGCAAATTTCAGGTGCTTGGTGTTAATCTCGTCGGCTATGGCCTGATAGACCTTTTTGGACCCGGCAGCAATGCTGTTCGTGGCCATGCCGATATTGATCCGTATTTTCTTGGCCGGGAAAAGCGCTTCCTGACCTTTTTTCGCAGCCTTGTTCAAGGCCTCCAGTGTATTGATCTTACTCACGTTTCCTCCCATGCTTCTTCGCCATATACGTTCTCAAAATTCTGGGAATCTCGTCCTGGGTCAGGTACGGGTGAACATCTTCTTCCACCCTGATGACCGGCGCAAGGCTGCAACAGCCGAGGCAGCCGACCCGCTCGAGCGAAAAATCGCCGTCTTCCGTCGTCTCTCCACATTTGATGTGCAGATCCCGCTCCAGAGTTTCCAGAAGATTGATCCCGCCTTGAACATGACAGGCCGTGCCGGTACAGACCTCAACCACAAAACGACCCCGAGGTTTCAAACTGAAGGCATCATAAAACGTCGCCACTTCGTACACACGCGACAGGGGGATATTCATCTGCTGCTGGATGGAAACCAGCGCCTCCTTGGGCAGATAGCGATATTCATCCTGCACGTCCTGCAAAATAGCAATGAGCGCGCTTTTATCCCCAGCATATCTGTCAACGATTTCCTTTACTTTTGCCTGCACTTCATTTTCACTATTCATGCCCTGATCACCTTATCGCAATATTTCAACTCTATTCAGCCGACATCTCACTCCAGGATTTGGAATGTTCGATCTTGGAAAGCAATTTCTTGTACTCAAGATTCGTCCGATCCTGGGAAGCCTTGATCTGCTCAGGCGTGAGATGACGGAAACGCCCCTGGTGTTTGATATAATCCTGAATGGGGCGCAGCTTTTCCGGCATGCTGACGGTCATCTTGTACTTGCCGTATTCGACCTCATAAAGGGGAAAGACGCCGGTTTCCACCGCCAGCCGACCCATCTTGATGCAGGTCTCCGAAGGAGAACGCCACCCGGTAGGACAGACAGACAGACAGTGAATATAGGCGGGACCTTTGATGGACCTGGCCTTCTGTACCTTGTTCATAAAATCAAGCGGATAGCTGTTACTGGCCGTTGCCACATAGGGGATGTTGTGGGCTACCATGATTTCCGGGAGATTCTTCTTCCAGGTCTTGTTGCCCATGCTGGCCACGCCCGGAGGCGCCGTCGTTGTGGACGCCCCGAAGGGGGTCGCGCTGGAACGCTGAATACCCGTGTTCATATAGGCTTCGTTGTCGAAACAGACATAGATCATATCATGGCCCCTCTCCATGGCACCCGAAAGGGCCTGAATGCCGATGTCCATGGTGCCGCCGTCCCCGCCCATCGCCACGGTTTTGATGTAGCGGTCCGGGATTCTCCCTTTGCGTTTGAGGGCTTTCAAACCCGCTTCAACGCCGGAAGCCACGGCCGCCGCATTGGGGAAGGCCACATGCAGCCATGGCAGTTTCCAGGCGGTCGTGGGATAGAGGCTGGAAATAACCTCCATACAGCCCGTCGCACTGACGATGACCGTATCCTTTCCCAGAGCCTTGCACATCAAACGAACAGCCAGGGCTTCACCGCACCCCTGACAGGCCCGGTGTCCGGGCGTGAAATACTCCTCCCGATCGACCAGCTTCGGTGCGTAGAGATCAAAATTTCCAATCAGACCAACGGGGTATCCTTGTAATGTATTCATTCTCCCCTCACTCCATAAAATTCGTAATGTTCTTTGGGCCGTTTCTTATCAGCAAGACGGACCTTATCAATCATCTTGATAAAGTCTTCCACCGCCACGTCGCGACCACCCAGACCGAAGATGTAGTTCGTAATATCGGGACACCCGGGTTCATTATATAGAGCGGAACGTATTTCCGAGGCCACGGGACCGCCGGGACCGCCGAACGATACGCAGCGATCCATCACAATCAGTGATTTGACACCCTTGACTGCCTTTTTGAGTTCCTCATAGGGGAAGGGGCGCCAAAGCACCAGTTTCAAGAGTCCGATGGGCACGCCCTTCTCCCGAAGAGCATCAATGGCCACTTCCGCCGTCTCGCCCATGGACCCCATGGTCAGCATGGCTATTTCCGCGCCCTTCATTTTGTAGGACTGGATCGGCTCATACTTGCGACCGAAACGTTTCTCCCATTCATCCCAGACTTTGAGAATGGTTTTCTTCGAGTTGACCACCGCCGCTTCACGGGCGCGCGTTGCTTCGGAATAGATCTCCGGCAATCCCAGAGTGCCCATGGAGCAGGGATGATCCGGGTGCAACGAAGCAAATGGCTTATAGACGGGCAGGAACGCATCGACTTCTTCCTGGGTCGGGAAGTCCATAACTTCCACGACGTGAGTCAACTGGAATCCGTCCAGATTGACATTGATCGGCAGCATGACATCGCCGTTCTCGGCAATTTTAAAAGCCTGGATCATCATATCGATCACTTCCTGACCGTGTGCCGCGAAAAGGGAGATCCAGCCGGTATCGCGCTGGGACATGATGTCCGAGTGATCATTCCAGATGTTCAACGGTCCGGACAGGGCCCGGTTGCCCAAAGCCATGACTACCGGCAACCGCATTGAAGATGCGATAGACATGATTTCCGCCATATAGAGCAGCCCCTGGGAACTGGTTGCGGTAAAGACTCTCGCACCGGCGCCGGAGGCACCCATGCAGGCGCTCAGGGCGGAGTGTTCGGATTCCACGCAGATAAATTCCGCATCCAACCTCCCTTCGGCCACGATGTCCGAAAGATGTTCCGGTATATGTGTATTGGGTGTGATCGGATAGGCAGCAACGACATCGGGCCTGCAGAGAGCGACCGCCTCAGCCGCGGCAAGCGCAATTTCCATCCCCTTACGAATTCCCATAATCTAACCCTCCTCAACCATCTTGATGGCAAGGGGCCAGCACTCGTGGGCACAAATGCCACAGCCCTTACAGTAATCGAGATTCGCCTCAAAAAAGCCATCTTCTTTCTCGATGATACAACCCTCGGGGCAGTATATGTAGCACACCCCGCATTTAATGCACTTTGTGTTATCCCATATGGGTTTCTGGGCGCGCCAACTGCCCGTATGGTACTGACTCGCACTCCCGGGTTCAAAAACAATGCATCCAGTTGTTACGTCCTGCCAATCTTCAGGCCACTTTTTATTTGCCATGTCGTTACCTCAAATTGATTACGTATCTCAATGAATCTTGATTTCGTCGTACGCCCGCTTCAAAGCCGTCAGGTTTTTCGATGCAATGCGGCCGAAACGGTGTTCCACGGGCTCTTTTAATGCATCAAGTCCGACGACACCCGTAACCTTGACCAAAGCGCCCAACATGGTCGTGTTGGTAATGGGTACCCCCAGTTCCTTCCAGGCGATTCCTGTCGCATCAACAGTTGCAATCGATCCGGAATAATTGAGGATTTTTTTAATTTCCGCCGCCGGTCTCGAGGTATTGACAATCAATTTCCCATTCGGCTTAATACCCTCGGTAAGATTAACCAGTCCGATCAATCCTTCATCCAGAACCACCACGACGTCAGGATGATAAATCCCCGACCGGATTCGGATGCGCTCGGTGTCAACACGGTTAAATGCCGCAACCGGGGCGCCCCTTCTTTCGGGACCGAAACTCGGAAACCCCTGGGCATATTTTCCTTCCCCAATGGCCGCAAGGGCAAGCAACTCAACCGATGTAACCGCCCCCTGACCTCCTCTGCCATGCCATCTGATTTCAATCATTCCCTGTCTCCCTCGTTAGTCATTCTGAGAGTAAAATCACCTTAATGTAAGCGATAGTGCATATTACAATTAAATAGTCGTGTCAATTAAATTTTCCGCCATTTTACGGCAAATCAAGTGGTTATGCCTTCATCGGATGCCGTAGATACAAGCTTTCAAGAAATAAAATGCTGCTTCCAGTTACATCACCGCCACCGAACAATGCACATGTTTTGCCCGGGGAGGCGGCTTTCTCAAGAAAGGT
>CAZTYA010000120.1:4475-6139 GCA_964617255.1 uncultured Syntrophales bacterium | reverse complement strand
AAAAGGCGGTGTCCTGGTTGAAAAGCGGAAGTTGATCATCGAACCCGGCGTGCAGTATTCCCATACTTCCAGGGCGCGTTTGGCGATTAACGGTTTTACCATCCTCCAGGCCATTGTGCTGGGGAAGATTTTATCGGAAGACGTCAAAAAAGACGTCATCATGCCCTTCATCAACCTCCGTTACGGTGTAACGGATAATCTGCAGTTCGAACTGAAGGTGCCCTATCTCTTCCGTCGGGACCGGCAGGCATACGAGAGCAACAACGAAACACAGGAGTACACCGTCCGGGACAGTGATATCGGCGACATCGAGGCCGGCGTCTATTATCATCTGGTCCAGGAAAGAGAAAACATTCCCGACGTGGTGATCAATTTAAAAGGCAAGTCGAGGACGGGCAAGGACCCCTATGATTTGGATACGGAATATCTGGGTGCAGATGGCGGGACCCGATTAAAAGAATTGCCCACCGGCAGCGGCCATTATGGACTTTCCGCGGGAGTGACCCTGGCCAAGACGAGCGATCCGGCAGTTTTGTTCGGGACCTTGGCTTATTACTACAATTTTGAAAGAGATGTCGGCAGCGGTTACGGTGATGTGAAACCGGGTGACAGCATCGAAGTCAGCCTGGGAATGGCCTATGCCCTCAATGAAAAGCTTTCCACGAGTCTCAGCTATCAGCAGCGCTATTATTTCAAAACCGAGCAGAATGGTGATGACCTGGCGGATACGGATTTCAATGTTGCCTCAATGAATTTCGGTGTCAACTATGCCATTACGGATCGGGTTTCCTGCAGCGTATCCATCGGTATCGGACTGACCAACGATGCGGCGGATACGACGGTCGAAATCCGCTTACCGATCCGTTTCTAGGGTTTACCAAGGGAGGTGGGACGATGAACAGATGGTTTACAGCGGTGATCCTGTGTGTCGTTTGCCTGTGCTTCACCGGCATTGCCCTGGCGGAATCCCGGATCGGGTTTGTGGATGTGAATCAGATCATTCAGCAATCGTCTGCCGGAGCTGCATCGATGAAAGACCTGGCGGCATTCAAGGAACTCAAGAACAGAAACATGTCGGTCAAAGAAAAAAATATTCAGACGTTAAGGAGCCAAATCAGTCAGAAATCAGCGTTAAACCCTAAGGACGCCGGATTGGCGAAATTGCAGAAAGATTATCAGGATGCCGTACAGGAATACAATAAGCTGCTGGCGGAGAACGAGGCCGCCGTAAAGAAAAGAGACCGGGAACTGACCCACGGCATTTTGGAAGATGTGTACCTCATCTGCAACGATCTGAAGACGGCAAGACATTTGACCTATATCTTCGACAAGGGACAGAGCGGCGTTATCGTCTTTCCGCCCGAAAACGATCTAACCCAGGAAGTGATCAAGCGATTCGACGCAAAATACCGGGCCAAGGGGAAGTGACGGAACGAACGTCGGAATATGATGCAAAGACAATGCTGTCTGCGCGGATTATGGATACCAAGACTGTGTCGAACTACATGAATTTCGCTTTTGTCATTCTGAACGAAGTGAAGAATCTAATCATTTCAACATGTTGAAAAAACATGATTCTTCGGCTGGCGCCTCAGAATGACATTGCAACACAGTCTCCTGATCCGGGACCCATTTGCAGAACGCCATCTACTGGAAATGGATTC
>CAZTYA010000120.1:0-4465 GCA_964617255.1 uncultured Syntrophales bacterium | reverse complement strand
GAACTACATGAATTTCGCTTTTGTCATTCTGAACGAAGTGAAGAATCTAATCATAACAGGATGATAAAAAAATCAAGATTCTTCGCCTGAAGGCCTATAATGTCATTGTGGCACAGTCTCACCGTCGGTATCGGGGTAATTGCAAAACATTCCGATCCCGACGTTAGCTTTGCTGTTTTGACCGGTCAGCACACTGGTGTCGAACCGACTAAATTTACGAGATTTATTCCCGCCCGAGCAGGGTCGGCACCAGTCCCAGTTCCCGGATCATCTCCATGTCCATTTCCACACTGCGCCCCTGGGTGGTCAGGTAATTCCCCGCCATGAGGCCGTTCGCACCGGCCAGGAAGATCCAGGACTGAAAATCTTTCAGGGTAACTTCCCGTCCGCCGCAGATGAAGATGTCCCGGTCCGGATTGATGAACCGGAACAGGGCGATGCTCTTCAGGGCCTCCATGGGTGCCATCAGGGGCCGGTTTTCCATCCGGGTACCGGCAACGGGGTTCAGGAAGTTCAAGGGGATGCCGTCCACGCCGAGGTCCCGAAGGGTACATGCCAGTTCAACCCGCTGTTCCCACGATTCGCCGAGCCCCAGAATGCCGCCGGAGCAGACCCGAAAACCCTCTGCTTTCACGAGTTTCAAGGTGTTCACATCATCATCGTATTCGTGGGTGGTGCAGATCTGATCGAAAAAGCTGCGGGCCGTTTCCAGGTTGTGGTGGTAGACGGTCACGCCGCTTTGCTTAAGCGCCCGTGCCCGATCCGGAGTCAGGGTGCCGATGGAGGTGCAGACCGTGATATCCGAATCTTTTTTGATCCGTTCTGCAGCATGACAGATGGCGGCAATTTCCTCCTCCGTGAGCATGAGACCGCTGGTCACCATGGAAAATCGGGTTGCACCGGCTTTTCGACGGCCGATCGCATCGGTTACCATGAAATCTTCCGATTTCAGATCGTAAGTGGCAATGCCGGTCTGATGATGGGAGGACTGGGCGCAAAAGGCGCAGTCTTCGGTGCAGAATCCCGACTTAGCGTTAAGAATGGCGCACAGGGTGATCCGGTTTCCCTTGAAATTGCGGGTAATTTTCTGGGCAAATGTGAGGAGATCAAGGGTGTCGCTTTCCGGAAGGCGGGCGAGGGCACAGGCCTCTTCGTAAGGGGGTACATAGCCTTCATCGATTATTCTTTCCGCCAGACAGGCGATTTGCTTATTGAACATGACTTGTCCATCCTTGCTTTAATTTTCAGCCTCTTGCATAGACAGGAAAGTCCTTTATCAAAAATCATATCCATCGTCAACCTGATTTGCAAAACAAGTTGACAATTGATCGTCTGCGGTGTATGAGCCCTCCATGTCAACCAAAGATGAACTGTTAAAATATCTCAAACATTCCGGCGGCACGTGGATTTCCGGTGAGACGCTGGCATCCGCTTTGGCGATTTCCCGTACCGCCATCTGGAAACATATTAAAGCCCTCCAGGAAGAGGGGTATCAGATCGAATCGTCGACCAACCGTGGGTACACCCTGAAGGCGATTCCGGATCGACTTTTACCGGCGGAGATTCGTGAAGGCTTGAAGACGATCCGCTTTGCCAGGAAAAATATCGAATATTACCGTGAAACGGATTCGACGAATGTCCGGGCCCGGATGCTGGCTCACGAAGGTGCACCCGAAGGCACCCTGGTCGTGGCCGAAACCCAGACCCAGGGCCGGGGACGCCGGGGCCGAACCTGGTTTTCTCCCCCGGATTGCGGCATTTACATGTCCATCATTTTACGCCCCCTTGTCCAGCCTCACGAGGCGCCGCAACTGACCCTCCTCACTGCGGTGGCGATGGTGGAGACGCTACTGGGGTTTGTCGATTTGCCTTTTACAATCAAGTGGCCCAACGACATCCTGATCCACGGCAAGAAGATCTCGGGCATCCTGACGGAAATGGCGATGGAGATGGACCGGGTCGATTACGTTGTAGTCGGCCTGGGGCTGAACGTCAACACACCGGAGGAGGCGATGGCGGAAGAAATCCATGAGATCGCCACCTCGCTGAAATTACTCACGGGGAAAACCTTTTCCCGGCTCGAGATCCTGCAGAATTTTCTGAAGAAGCTGGAAGATTACTACGCCCTGTTCCAGGGGCGGCAGTTTGAAGTCATTCGTAACCGTTGGAAGGAACTCTCCGGAATCATCGGGCGTCGCGTAAAAATCGAGAACCTGGACCACGCCTATGAGGGTGAGGTTGTGGATATCGATCAGGATGGATTTCTGGTCCTTCGCTTACCGACGGGAGCGCTGCAGCGGATTGTGGCGGGAGACGTCCTGTATCAATAGTACGTCCGCTTTTTACCTCAAGGATTTCAATGGTATAAATATTAACATTGCTGGTTTTTCAAAAAAAATAAGATTATTTTCTATAAAGGAGTCCAACATGGCAGGCAGGGAAGAGGAAATCAGAGCCCTGGAGCAGGCGGATTTGGAATGCGTCTGGCATCCTTTCACGCAGATGCAGATTTATCGCCGGGAAAAGCCCGTCATCATCGAAAAAGGGAAGGGGTCCTATCTGTACGATACCGAAGGCAACGCCTACCTGGACGGCATATCCTCCCTCTGGACCAACGTCCACGGTCACGGCAAGGTGGAACTTGACGCAGCCCTCAAGGCGCAGACCGACCTGATCGCCCATTCAACACTCCTTGGCATTTCCAGCGTCCCCGCCATCCGGTTTGCGAAAAAGCTTCTCGGCGCGGTTCCGCCGGGGCTCACCAAGGTATTTTATTCCGACAGCGGCTCCACCGCTGTGGAAATCGCCTTGAAAATGGCTTTTCAGTACCATCGTCAGGCGCCGAAGGGGAAACACACGAAGAAAAAATTTCTATCCTTTGTAAACGCATATCACGGTGACACGATCGGATCGGTCAGCCTGGGCGGAATCGATCTGTTCCATGATATGTACCGGGACCTACTCTTTGAAACGTATAAAGTCGCCTCGCCCTACTGCTATCGCTGTCCTTACGGCCGGGAATATCCGGGATGCAAACTGGATTGTCTTTTGGCTGTTGAAAAGATGCTGGATGAACATCATGAAGAAATCGCCGCGTTGGTGTTGGAACCCCTGGTCCAGGGCGCGGCGGGCATGCTGCTGCAGCCGGAGGGTTTTCTCCGGGGAGTCAGGGAATTATGCAGTCATTACGGGGTGTTCATGATCGCCGACGAGGTGGCCGTCGGCTTCGGACGTACAGGAAAACTTTTCGCCTGTCAGCATGAAGGGGTGAGCCCCGATATCCTGTGTCTGGCCAAGGGTATTTCCGGGGGGTATCTGCCTCTGGCGGCGACGGTGACCAGCGAGGAGATTTTCGAGGGGTTTCTGGGGGAGTTCGTGGAGAGCAAAACCTTTTTCCACGGCCATACCTACACAGGAAATCCCCTGGCCTGCGCCGTGGCCATCGCCAGCTTGGAGCTTTTTGAAAAGGAGCGGATCATTGAGAACCTCCAGCCGAAAATCGCCTTTTTGACTGATAAGCTGGAAATCTTCCGGGAACTGAAGCATGTCGGCGACATTCGCCAGCGGGGGATGATGGTGGGAATCGAACTGGTCGCAGACAAGGAAACCCGGGAAAGCCTGCCCGTCGAAGACCGCACGGGTCACCAGGTGATCATGGAAGCGAGGAAGCAGGGCGTCATGATCCGTCCCCTGGGTGATGTCATTGTCATGATGCCTCACCTGGCGATGTCGATTGAGGAACTGGATTTGCTGTGCCGGGTCACCTATGAATCGATCCGATTGGTGACGGAGCGGAACTGAAACGTGGAAACGCAGCATGTCGTTAAAGAAGGAATGATCCGATTCGATCCGTCCGACGGGATTTATACCGACCATTTTCCCGGTTACCCTGTTGTGCCCGGAAGCCTTATCATCCAGGCTTTTCTCGATCTCGCGGGATCTGTGCGAGAGATCGAGAGTTTTCAATTTCGGAGCTTTGTCATTCCGGGGTCCTATGCTTATCGGATGGAACGCAGGGCCGATCGGTGGGAGTGTTTGCTCATGCAGGGAGATGGGATGATGGTCAGGGGGAAATTGAAAACATGAACGGACCCGGTAACCCGCGTAAGGGGTTGATTTTAGGCGGGACCTGTGAACTGGCCCTTGCCCTGGCTTCCAAGTTGATCGAAAAGGGATTTTTCCCTGTTCTGACCTGGCGCAATCCGGACGGATGCGAAAAGATCAACGTCGCGCTTGCAAACTTTCCCGGTTGTTATGAGACGATCCGGTTCGACCTCGGCGATCCGCAGTCACTGGAGACGCTTTTTGCGAAGGAGCTCTGTTACGATTTTCTCGTCGACTTTGCCCAGGGGAACTATGAAGCACTGGTGGCCGCGGCCGATGAAGATTTCATACCGTCCTATTTCTCGGAGAATGTCGTCGCCCGGGCCATTCTTTTGAAGCGCTTGACCAGAGAAATGCTCCG
>CAZTYA010000119.1:5433-6144 GCA_964617255.1 uncultured Syntrophales bacterium | reverse complement strand
AGCTCTTGAACGTAGGTCAGCATCTGCGAGGCCTGGGCGTTCATTTCTTCCGCCGCGCTGGCCGATTCCTCTGCATTGGCCGCCGCCTGCTGGGTTACCTTATCCATTTCGGAGACAGCAATATTCACCTGGCTTAAACCATGTGACTGTTCCTGGCTTGCGGCGGCAATTTCCTCGGTCAACTGGGTTACTTTTTGGGCGATCCTCGCATTCTCGCCGATAGCTTCAATGACCTGTTCCGACAGGGTCGAAGCATCCTTGATCCGTCTGTTGGACCCTTCGATGAGTTCGGATGTGTTTTTCGCCGCTTCGGCAGCCCGCATAGCCAGGTTTCTCACTTCATCCGCCACGACGGCGAATCCGGCCCCGGCTTCACCTGCCCGGGCTGCTTCCACCGCGGCATTGAGCGCCAGCAGATTCGTCTGGAAGGCAATTTCGTCAATGGTCTTGATGATCTTTGACGTTTCATCGCTTGCCCGGACCGTTTCCTCAATGGCCACCTTCATTTTCTCGATGCGGTCACTGATAATCTGGAAATTGGGCGCCGCTTCGTTTTTTAGCACCTGATCACACTGGGCGGTATTCTCGGCATTCTGACGTGTCATGGAAGCAATCTCCTCCAGGGAGGAAGACGTCTCCTCGAGGGATGCCGCCTGGTGCGAAGTCCCTTCCGCCAGACTCTGGCTGGATGACGCAACCTGCGTCGATGCA
>CAZTYA010000119.1:2042-5423 GCA_964617255.1 uncultured Syntrophales bacterium | reverse complement strand
CTGGGCGGCGCCTTCCGAAAGCCCGTCCACAACCCGTTGAATCGGCCGGACAATAGAACGCGAAGCCAGAACGCCAAGGGCTACGGCAAGCAAGGTTCCCGCAAACGTTAAAAACCACATCATGAGAACCGCCCAGTTTGCTTTCCGGGTGTTTCCGTCCGACTTGGCCTTGGCCTGATCGACCGCCAGTTCATCGATCCGGACAATGGCCTCGCCCAGCTTCTTTCCATAAACCGCCACATCGCCCTGAAGCAGGCTGAACGATTCTTCCTGTTTGCCCTCCTCCACGAGACCGGACAGCCTGTTACGGACCGGATAATATTCATTGAGTGCCGCATTGACCCCGGCCAACGCCTGTTTCAAATCATCCGTCTTCATAATTTTTTCAAGCTCGGACAACGTTTTCTGCATGGTGACGTCCAGTTCCTTGACCTGGGAAAACTGCTCCGCAGCATCCCGATTAAAAAGGAACTTGGTCATCATGCCGTCCCGAAAAACATTGCGCATCTTCTGAAAATCTTCTTTAAGTTTTCCCACATGGTTTAGGGCAAGCGTGTTCTCCTCATACAGTTCGGTATCCGCGTTATCGATCGAATAAATGGAAAAGGTTCCCACCAGTCCCACCAGACAGGTCAGCAGTGCAACAGCAACAAAGCTTCCCACCAGCTTCACGCTCAACTTCATATTTTTCATGATTGTTTCCCCCCAGAGAAAGTGAATGTTGACGATTATATGATTTGATGATCGAAACGAAGCGCAGCCGCCCCTTCCCCCCTAACGGGACAAACCAGCAGGGTGATATGGTACAAACGCCTTGCTGACTTCATACTCAACTTACAGCTTTTCATGATTTTCCCCCCGGCAAGATAAGATTTAAGACTTGTGTGGATCGGGTTACATGACTTGCTCCAACGCTGTGACTTCCGCTGCGGACAGGACCCGGTCAATATCAAGGAGGATTTTTACACCCCCGTTGGTCTTGGCCATGCCTAAAATATAATTTGTATCGATACGTGTTCCAAAGTTGGGCGTTTCCTCAATATCGCTTTGGCGGATATTGATGACTTCCGAAACCGCATCAACGACAACACCCATGGGTATGTCTTTAGCCGTTCCCACGATCTCGACCACGATGATACAGGTCCGGTCCGTGTAGTCCATAGCCTCAATGCCGAACTTCAAACGAAGATCGACGACGGGGATGACTTTTCCCCGCAGATTAACGACCCCTTTGACATACGGGGGCGTCTGGGGAATCCTGGTGATGTTCATCATGCCGACAATTTCCCTGACTTTCAGAATTCCGATGCCGTACTCCTCTCCGGCAAGAGTAAAGGTCAAGTATTTCCCCTCTTTGATGGCGATCGCCCGGACGGTCTGATCGATCACACTGATTTCACTCTCCAACTTTTATCCTCCTTTCTCACCCAGTTTGATGATCTTTTGCCAGAACCGATTCTTACGTAAATCTGGTTACACACTTGAATGGTATATCGGAATGATCGAATCAGGACTTTAATGAAAAATGATGACGGATGACAGGTTAACCGCTTGAATTTGCCAATTCTTTTCAGGGTCTACTTTCATGCGACATTCGGGAAAACGCTGGCCGGAAAAGATATCGCACCAAACCATAAAAAGAAATTCCACGGAGAGAACCGCACCATCAATCCCGCAGATGGAGCATTTTCCCCAGCACTTTGGAAACATCCTTGAAATCCGGGGTGGACATGGTCAGAAAACGGGGCTGGAAACGGTGTCCGATCGCCACCGTCTCCCGTTCGTCGTCGGGAAGCACGATAATCGTCCGCACACCCTGGATCAATTCCCGTAAGGCCACGAGTTCCCGGACGTCTTCTTTGCAGGAAGGACAAAGGACCAGCACCGTATCGGACAGGGGGCCCCTGAGCCCCTGGGACAGGGCCGTAATCATATTGAAGACGACCAGCAAGTGCTTCGGTATTATCTTCTCCACAGCGGACTGCAGTTTTTGCCCTTCCCGGTGATCTTTAGCTATGTACAGAATGACCTTCATCGCCGTCGGCTCTTATTGCTTGTTATGGCATTTCATCGGTGACATTGTGCCGGTCGATATGATGCTTTTTCATCAATTCGTAGAGTCGCGGCCGTGACATGCCGGAAATCTCGCAGGCCTTTTTAATGCTGTTTCCGGAAAAAGACAGGAGATTGATGACGTACTGCCGCTCCGCCTTATCAATGGTCTCCGTTCGCATTTCTTTATAACTGGGAAAAGTTTGCGCCTGTTCCGCAGGGGACATGTCGGTGGGGTCAACGTTTTTAATCATGGACCGTTTTACATTCACCCGAACATACAGGGGAAGATGTTGGCCAAAGAGAGTCGGACTATCCAGGGCAACGTTATGGGCCATCTCCAAGGCATGGATCAATTCCCGCATGTTGCCGGGCCAGTTATAGGCCATCAGGACATCGACGAAATCGGGAGCAAAACCCTTGACGCCCATAGCGAAACGCTTGCAGATTTTTGTAGAATGAAAGAGGGCGATTTCCAGGATATCCTCTCTACGTTCACGCAGGGGAGGAATCTCCAAGGTCAGGGACTGCAGTTTTTCATAAAGATCTCCGCGAAAGAGTCCCGTGTTGGTCATTTCTTCCAGATCCCGTTTTGTGGACACCACCAGGCGGAAGTCGCTTTTAATATCCTGGCGACTTCCCACAGGCCGGACATGACGCTCTTCCAAGACCCGCAGGAAGGTTTTCTGGAGGGCAAGGGACATTTCTTCGACGTCTTTCAGCAAAATCGTACCCCGATCGGCCTGCTGAAACAGACCGGTTCTGACTTTGTCATCGATGCTGTAGGCATCTCGTACGTCACCTAACAGCACACTCTCCAGCATGGTAACCGGCAACGATGAACAGTCGGCAATCACAAAATTCTTGAGAGATCGGACACTGTTTTCATGAATCGCCTTGGCAATCAGTTCTTTTCCCGTCCCCGATTCCCCCTTGAGCAGGACATTGGCATCGGAAACGGACGCTTTTGCCACAAAATCCAGACAGGCGTCCAATTGAGGACTTCTTCCGACAATGCCTTCACGTTTCAGGGATTTGAGATTGTTCTTCTGTTTTTTTGTTTCCCGATATTGAAGCGCGCGAATAATCGGCAGGGTCATCATCGGCAATGAAGCCGGTTTTTCAATATAATCCCAGGCGCCGCTCCGGATCGCCAGTTCCGCGCCGTCCGCGTCACCGTAACCGGTCATGATGATGACTTCCGGCGACGACGGGACATTCTGAAATTCAGTCAGAGAGGCTATGCCGTTCCCATCGGGAAGGCGCACATCGAGCATCACCACGTCAAATTCCTTGATCGTGGAGAGATAAAGTCCCTTATTCAAGGTC
>CAZTYA010000119.1:0-2032 GCA_964617255.1 uncultured Syntrophales bacterium | reverse complement strand
CAATCAATACTTCAGCCATCCGGGTTCACCATACATGCAAGTTTTCTGGCGGATCAGAAAATTTTAACCTGCTAACATTTCAAGACGCGAAAATCATAATATATTTTCTTAGAGATAACTTCTTCCTCCCACATATCGCGTACGGTAATACGCGCTGGAGAGGAAATCTCTGCGAATGGTCTTACCTGTTCCCGGGGCGTGGATAAATTGATCTTCGCCAACGAAGATGCCGACGTGAGAAATTTTACCGTTTCCCCGGGTGTGAAAGAAAATCAGGTCGCCCGGTTGCAGTTCTTCACGTTCGACCGGCATTCCGGTCTCAAATTGATCGCCCGAATGACGGGGTAAATCGAGTCCGTTCAGCTGATAAACCGTCATGGTCAGGCCGCTGCAATCAAAACCCGTGTCCACGGAATTGCCGCCCCAGAGATAAGGAACCCCGATAAACGTTTCCGCCGTCTTAACCAGTTCATCTCTTAAGAACGATGTACCGTACTTGTCCTGGTTTACAACCGCGTAGGCATCGGGACTGATGATGTAAAACTCATCGATCATGCCCGTTGCCTGAAGTCTCTCCGCCTTCTGCCTGGCCGCTTCCCGGGTCGGATAGTTGCCAAACCGGACTTTATAGAGATCCCGGTGGCTCACATAGTAAATGGCGTTCAAGCCTCGGCGCCGTAATCCGTCGGCCAGCCGGGCGGCATTTTCCACCTTGGCGAAAGCCCCCACCTGGATGGTGTATCCCATACGGGGCAGTTCCCGGTGTGCCTTGACCACCGGAGGTGATGTCGGTACCGTCCCTTTTCCCGCACAGGCTAACAGGATGAGAATTAAAAGTAAAGTTGTTCCTTGGAGCAATATCTTTCGATATGTCGAATAGGATATCATGGGTCTCTCACTGGGGATGCCAGCGGTCAAGTACCATCCGGCGGGCTTCTTCTTCCGTCGTCAGTTCTCCTTCCAGTTGCGCCGTTTCCAAGGCATCCAGAATTTCCTGAAACAGGGGGCCCGGACGGAATCCCATCGCCTTCAGATCATGGCCGGTCAGCAACCGGGGTGGATGGAGTGCTTCCCGGGACAAAACTGACAACTGATCCCGGCAAAAAAGATAAGCATCGAGCATACCAAAGCTCCCCAGGCAATCCAGGCGGTGCAGCTCCAAGTGAAGATCGAAATCCGGCATGCGGAGAAAACGCTTCAGACGATGGCGCCGCATCTCCTTGACGGACATGAATACCATGTGCTGGCGGATGAGGGCAAGAACAGACTCCATATCCGCGGTGGAGAATTTTAATCGTTTAAGTATCTTCTCGGCGATTTCCGCGCTTCTTTGGGCGTGGCCGTAAAAATGGACGCCCCGGTCGTCTGTGGAGCGGGTTTCCGCCTTTCCGACGTCGTGCAATAAAACGGCCCAGGCCAGTCGCAGATCTTTTTCGACGCCGAATCCCCCCGAAAAGAAATCCAGCATACGCAGCACATGAGACCAGACATCCCCTTCGGGATGATACTGATGCGGTTGCATGACCCCTTGCAAAGCGGCGACCTCCGGCAGGATTTCCTGCAGCAAACCCGACTGCTCCAGCAGTTCCATCCCCCGCCGGGCATGACCCCGGAGGAGGATCTTGTTCAGTTCTTCACGGATACGTTCAGAGCTGATGCGACCGATGGCGGCGGCATGAGCCCGGATGGCGGAAAAGGCTGCGGGATCCAGATCGAAATCGAGGTTGACGGCGAAACGAACGGCTCGGAGCATGCGGAGATGATCCTCGGCAAACCGCTCTTCAGGAAGACCTATGGTGCGGATAAGGCGGTTTTTTATATCTTTTTCACCACCGACATAATCTAAGACGACCTCCGTTTCGGGGTCCATGAGAAGACCGTTCGCGGTAAAATCGCGGCGCTGCACATCTTCCTCGGCGCTGCCGAAGCTGACCAAGGAGGGTCTCCGCCCATCCACATAGGCGCCTTCCCGGCGAAAGGTGGCCACCTCAAAGGCATGATCCGCCTCAATCACCAGAATAATTCCAAAGGC
>CAZTYA010000118.1:0-6222 GCA_964617255.1 uncultured Syntrophales bacterium | reverse complement strand
ATCAAAGGAGAGAGATGATGAAAGAGATCAAGAAAGCGGTGTGTATTCAGTGCCATTCCGCCTGCCGGGTGGCTGTAGAAATTGAAGATGGTCGGCTGATCAGTGTCGGCCCGGACATGGATTTTCCCAAGGGAGAACTCTTCTCCACGATTGTCCGAAGTTGCCCCCGGGCAAACGCCATTACTGACTATTTTTACCATCCGGGCCGCTTGAATTACCCCCTCAAGCGCGCGGGTGCCCGGGGAGAGAACAAGTGGGTTCAGATATCCTGGGAACAGGCTATGGACGAAATCGCCGGCAAGATGAAAGGTCTGATCGATCAATATGGCCCTGAATGTATCGGCACGACCTGTGGGACGGGACGTACGACCGACGAGTTCCGGAGCCGGTTCTTCAACCTGCTGGGCAGTCCCAACATCGTCGGCCAGGCGGAGATCTGTTACGGCGAGTACCTTGCCTTGATGTACGCCGTGTTCGGCTGGAAACTGTTCCCCGTCGTTCAGAAGGAAACCCAGTGTACCCTCATGTGGGGCGGCGGCGGACCCCGGTATTGGAACGCACTCTGGAAGAACATCACCAAAGCCCACAAGGAGGGGATGAAATTGATCGTCATCGATCCCCGGGGGATCGATGCGACCCGTCACGCCGACCTGTGGCTTCGGGTGCGGCCGGGTACGGACTGTGCCCTGGCTCTGGCGATGATCCGGCATATTATTAAGGAAGGACTTTACGATAAGGACTTTGTCGCGAAATGGTGTCATGGTTTCGAGGAACTAAAAGACCGGGCCGAACCCTTTACCCTGGAGAAAGCGGCCGAAATCACCTGGGTACCGGCCGAACAGATCCGCCAGGCCGCAGAGCTGTATGCCACGTCCAAGCCGGCGGCCATGACCCATGGCCTCGGGATAGAGCATACCGTGAATTCCATGGAAACCCTCCATGCGGTTTTTGCCCTCCGCGCAATTACAGGAAATCTCGACGTCAAGGGCGGTGACCTTTTCACGACGGCCTATCCGAACGTCATCCACGAGCAGGAAATCGAACTGATCGACAAACTGTCTCCGGAACAGAGGAAAAAGCAGTTGGGGGCCGATCGCTTCAAAATCCTGACCCAGGAAGGGTTCCGCATGACCCAGGAAGCGGTGCCCCGGGTGTGGGGTGACCTGACCCTGAACCGCTCCAGCCAGTTCCAGGCCTTTGCGCATGCCCCCACGTTTTACCGCGCCGCCATCACGGGAAAACCCTATCCACTCAAAGCCATCCTCACCGTTTCGAGCAACCCCCTGTTGACCTACGGAAACAGCAAGGTCGTTTATGAAGCCCTGAAGAGTCTTGATTTGTATGTTGTCCTCGATTTCTTCATGACGCCAAGTGCCCAGATGGCCGATTACGTCCTGCCGGGAACGACTTATCTCGAACGGCCCTGGATCTGGTCCTACGCCATGATTATCGGGAGCGAGCGGGCCATGCCTCCTGTGGTGCCCGGTCAGTACGAACGCTGGAGTGATTATAAATTCTGGAAGGGGCTTGGCGATCGCCTGGGACAGAAAGAATACTGGCCCTGGGAGGACCTGGAAGAGGTGTACGATTACCGCCTGAAACCGTCGGGGGTGACCTTCAAGGAATTCATGGCCAAAGGTGGTTTTGCCGCGGGAAAGGGCGGCTTTAAGCGCTACGAGGAAAAAGGCTTCGGTACCCCGACAGGCAAGGTGGAATTGTATTCCACAGTTCTGGAAAAGATGGGTTATGATCCTCTGCCCGTCTTCCGAGAACCCCTGGAGAGCCCTGTCAGCAGCCCCGAGCTGGCCAAGGAGTATCCCCTTATCCTGACGACGGGCGGCCGGTTTCTGCCTTATTATAATGCCGAGCACCGTCAGGTTGCCAAGCACCGGAAGCGCTACCCCTGGCCGAAGATGGAAATCCACCCGGAGACGGCCAGGTCCCTGGGTATTGAAAACGGTCAGTGGGTCTGGATTGAAACTCCCCGGGGGCGGTGTCGTCAGACGGCGGAATACGATGAGAATATCCATCCCGGCGTCGTCCATGCCCAGCACGGCTGGTGGTATCCCGAAGACCCGGGAGAGGAACCCTCGCTCTATGGTCTCTGGAAGTCCAACGTGAATATTCTGACCGACGACGAACCCGACCACTGCAACCCCATCAACGGTGGCTGGCCGTTGCGAGCCATGCTGTGCAAGGTCTATCCCTGCCGGCTCGAAGAAGTGGAAGCAGAAAAAGCGGTCCATTTTTGGGATTAAGGTCCGTTTTTTGCCGGCCCTTTATTTTTGTTGAGATAGGCGTTAAAATCGGGACGCGATCTATGGTTGACCTGCCGGAGGTGAGGGGACGATGGAACGTTTGATCTGCTTCAAGGTAAACGGCGCGCCGGTAGTCTTTACCGGCCATCCGGATGAGCGGCTGATCGATTTTTTGCGTAACCGGCTGGGCTTGACGGGTACGAAGGAAGGTTGCAGCGAAGGAGTCTGTGGCTCCTGTACGGTTCTGGTTGACGGCACACCCATCAAGGCCTGTGTGACCCCGCTGAAACGGGTCGAAGGTCGTGAAATTGAAACGATCGAAGGCATCGGATCGGCGGCCTCTCCCCACCCGCTGCAGCGGGCCTTTGTGGAAAAGGGCGCTATTCAATGCGGTTTCTGCACCCCGGGGATGATCATGGGGGCAAAAGGCCTGCTGGACAAGAAACCCCGTCCGACTCGCGATGAAGTCATCGCCGGTCTTTCTTCGCACCTCTGCCGCTGCACGGGTTACAAAAAAATTGTGGAGGCGGTTCTGCTCGCCTCTGAGATGGCTTCCAAGCATCAGGGATTGGAACAGGTTTCGGTTGCCGCCGAGATGCATCCGGAAGGAGATCGCTATACCATGCCTGATCTCCCCTCCCGTTCTCAGGGGGCCGATGTGAAAAAACATATCGGTGAGGCCGTCTTCCCTCTGGGGACCTGGGAAAAGGCCCTGGGCTTAACCCGGTTCGCCGCCGATCTTACCCCTGATGCTTGCCTGCACCTGAAGGTGGTTCGAAGCTCAAAGGCGCATGCGCTGATCCGGGAGATTGATGCCCAGGAAGCTCTGGCCGTGCCCGGCGTAATCGCCGTCTTTACGGCGCAAGACATCGGCGGGACCAATCGCGTCGGACCGATCCAGCGGGATCAACCCATTCTGGCTAAGGAGCGGGTTCGCTTTCCGGGAGACGCGGTTGCTTTGGTCGTTGCGGAATCAATCGCTGCGGCCGAAGAGGGGGTCAACAAGGTTCGGATCAGCTATGAGGCATGCGAAGTTGTGTCTGATCCGGAAGAAGCCGCGCATCCGGGCAGCCCCAAACTCCATGGAGAAACAAACCAGTTGTTTCGCCTGAAAATTGATAAAGGGAATATCGAGGACGGTTTCGCAGGTGCCTCCGAAATCGTGGAGAACTTCTATGAAACCCCTTTTAACGATCACGCCTACATTGAACCGGAAGCAGGTGTCGCCTGGCCGGATGCAGACGGGAAAATCGTCATCCGCCTGGCAACGCAGAATCCCCACGAGAATCAGGAGCAGGTGGCGGCAGCGCTTGGAATACCACTGGAACATGTAAGGATCATCCAAGCCCCGACGGGAGGCAGTTTCGGCGGAAAACTGAATCATCAGGTCGCATCGCTTCTTGCCCTGTGCGTTTTCAAATTATCAAGGCCGGCCAAACTCGTTTACACGGCCGCCGAATCGATGATGTGCACGGAAAAGCGGCATCCCTTCCAGATGAAATTCCGCACCGGAGCCTCTCGAGAGGGAAGGCTGTTGGCGGTAGAAGCGGAACTCGTTGCCAATACGGGCGCTTATGCCTCCTACGGCAAGGCGGTGGTCGAACGGGCGCTCATCCACGCCACCGGTCCCTACGACGTTCCGCATGTATCGGTTGAGGGGACCTGCTTTTATACCAACACGGTTCCCGCCGGGGCGATGCGCGGCTTCGGCGCGCCGCAGGCGGCCTTTGCCGTCGAATCACAGATGGATCTCCTGGCGGATAAACTTGGTCTGGACCCATACGATTTTAGAATGCGGAACCTGTTTGGCCCGGGATCAACGACCGTCACCGGTCAAGTCCTCAAAGAAAGCGTTGGCGCGCGGGATACCCTGCGGGCATTGAAGCCCTATTATGACGAAGCCCTCACCTGGGTGCGGGAAAGAGAAGACCGAGCATCCGATATAAAACGCGGCGTCGGCCTATCCTCGATTTTTTTTGGCATCGGCGAAGCCGGTTGGCGGAATCCTTCGCGGATAATATTGCGGCTCAACGCAGAGGGCTTCATCGAACTGCTTTCAGGCGCCGCTGATATGGGACAGGGTGTTTTTTCCACCCTCGTGCAAATTGCCTCCGAATCACTGGCGATTCCCAGTGCGTGCTTTGTTGTTGTGACCCCTGATACGGACGTCACGCCCTCCGCCGGGGCGACCGAAGCCAGCCGTCAAACTCTCGCTTCGGGACGGGCCATTCTGGAAGCGGCCTCCGCAATGAGAGATGCGTTGGCGTCAAGCCAATTCTATCACTCGGAAACAGAACCGTTCCACGAAAAACTTCTTTATTGTTATAGGAAAATGGTCGACAGCAAATTGCCCGTCGAATTTGCCGGATATTTCATCCCAGGAACCCAACCCATGGATAAAACGGGCAAGGGGAGCCCTCACCTGGCCTACGCTTTCGCTTCATCGCTGGCTCAGGTCGAGGTGAACACGGAAGACGGCGTTATCCGTGTCATGAAACTGATCCTGGCTCATGATGTGGGTCGGGTCATCAACCCCCTGACTCTGGAGGGACAGATTGAAGGCGGAGCCGTCCAGGCCCTGGGTTTTGCTTTGAAGGAGGAATTCAAGCCGAATGTGACCAACCGCTGGTCATCCTACAGAATCCCCCGGATAGGGGATATGCCCGATATGGTGACACTGTTTGTGGAAAGTCCGACACCGGAGGGGCCATTCGGAGCCAAGGGCATTGGAGAGGTTCCTGCGGTGGGACCCGCTGCCGCGATTGCCAACGCAGTGGCCCGGGCATGCGGGGTGCGGTCTACACGATTGCCCATGATTCCGGAGCGGATGAAAAAGGCATTGGATAGATAGGAGAAAGGCGTAAAGGGAGATATTTTTCTCATTTTGGCGAGAATATGACAGCATACAGTAAAGAATATGTTAGGAAAGGTCGATAGTGATGTAATAAAATGACGTTAAGCGAAGTTGTTGCAGATCAAAGGGGGTATCAATATGAAAACATGTATGGCATTGATATTATGTATGTTTCTTTTTCCCTGGCTGGCTCAGTCCGCCGAATACTATCGCTGGACCGACGAAAACGGCGTGAGCCACATCACGGATCAGCCGCCGGCGGAGAAGGGAAAACATATTAAGACTTATCGATTCAAAGAAAATACACAACCAATGGTTCCTGCATCGCAGGCTGGTGAAGATGAAACAGCCGGACCCTCCGAAAAAGACCAAGCTTCTGAAAATCAGTACGAGCAGGATCGGAATCTGGAACTTGAAAAAGCAAGGCAGGAATACGAAGAAGCAAAATCTCACGAAACAGAATATCGACGGAATTTCAATGATTCCTACGGGTATGGTAAAGATAGACAACATTGGCGCGAAAAACTGCAAGACATTGACAATAAGAAGCAGAAATTAGATAACTTGGAAAGCGGCGGATCGTCTGGTGAGAGTACATCAAATACTGAATCTTCAGACAATTCAGAAGGAGAAGGTCCCAAATAATACAATGAACCAGGGGTGTTTAATCATCCTTGGTTTTTTTTGCGTCGTCTGAGCAACCTCAACCACCTATCCCGGTAATAATAGCCGATAATTCCCAGAACACAACTGACCGCTGCGATGACCAGAACAGAGATGTACTGGTCGTTGCGTGCGAAATTACCCGACATGGAGAGCATGAGTGTCCAGAAGAAGCGGCCCGCGATAACAAGCAGAAGAAATGTGCCGACGGGGATATGACTCAGACCGATGACATAACAGAGTGAATCTTTCGGAAAACCGGGAATTAAAAACAGGATAAAGGCGTACAGGGCGCCCTTTTTACGCATGAAGCGATCGAATTTCTGCACCAGTTCGGGCTTGACGAACTTCTCCACCAGAGGCAGGCCGAAGAAATGGGCCAGGCCGAAGGCAAGCCAGGAGCCCAGCGTCAAGCCGATGGTCGAATAAAGTGTTCCCAAGACCGGT
>CAZTYA010000117.1:0-6236 GCA_964617255.1 uncultured Syntrophales bacterium | reverse complement strand
ATTAAGCAATCCTAACTTCGGAGGTAACGCGACGATCAATTTCTTTGCCAGAGGCACAGCGGAGGCCGGTTCGGTCGTGGTCACCAACAGCATCAATTCAACCGGCACCATCACGGTAAATATTACAGGGAGGACCTATGTCCGATTTAACCTCCAATAACAGAGGGATGGGCCTTCTGGAAGTGGTCATCGCGATCTTTATTACGGCCGTGGCGGTTATGGCGATATTTTCGCTTGTGGCTCCCTCGTGGCGAACCACATCGCGATCCGATCATTTAGGCCGGGCCGCCAACATCATGCGTGATCAAATTCAGATGCAGGAAGCTCTGATCACGAATCCTTGCAACGCTGTTGCGGCAGGGGTAACAGGACCGTTAGTCGTATTCAGTTCCGGTGGTGCGGCCGCTCAACCGGGAGATATACAGTTTAGCGTTACGAGAACCATTACCCAAATTGCGGCAAATGCCTGGCGGGTTACCGTCCGAGTCACCTGGCCCGGCAGTACCGGTGTTGTGGGAACACTTGAAGTTAACAGACAGAATGATTACGAATTTCCATTAGGGTGTTAAACGATGAGAGATACAAGAGGTTTTACCCTCGTTGAGTTGATGGTCGCTGTAGGTGTTACCATCGTCTTGCTTGGCGCTGTTTATACGGCCATCAATGCCACCCAGCGCCACTCATCCGGCATCGAGCGAAAAGTCCTGGTGATGCAAGATGTTAAGCCTGCCTTGGAACTGATGTCGATTGAGCTTTCCATGGCATCGTTTAACCCAAATATGAAAACCGGTAATTGGCTGGTCGCTAACAGCGCCAACCCGGCCGTCAACTGCGTTAATGTTTCACCCAACCAGGAATACCGGGGCATTCAGGAAGCGGCACCCAATGCCATCACGGTCGAGATGGATGTTAATGAAAACTGTACAGTTAATGATAACCCGACATGCATGCAGCATTTTGCAGGAAACTCAAATGAAAACGAAGTGATCCGTTACATCTACGACCCTGCAAATGAGTACATCACCCGGTCGGTGAACTGCGGCGGGAACATGCCTTTTCTGGGAGACACTGCGGCCAGCGGCCGTCCCCGTAATCTTCGGGTTATCAACAACGCTGCGGGTCTTCCCGTATTCCGCTATTTTGACGGTGCCAGCGCTGAAATTCTTCCAGCCGCTCTTCCCGCCAGGATCCCCGATATACGGCGTATCCAAATCATCCTGGTCATGGAAACGGAGAACATTGATCCCAATACGGGTCAACGAAGACGATTAAACTATTCCACCAGTGTTTTTGTGAGGAACCATGCTTACAGTGACTAATTTTATAAGGGGCGTTCAATCCCAGAAGGGCTTTGCCCTGGTAACGGCCATTCTGGCCTGTGTGATCCTTATGGCCCTGGCCATCCTGGTGATGGATATGTCGACCAACGACCTCCGGGTTAGCGGCAGAAGCGTGGGGGAAAAAACCGCCCTGCATGCAGCAGAATCCGGCGTTCAAGTCATGTTAAGAAACTTTGATTATGTAAATAGAGGAGCGATCACCCTTCCCACTGACACCCAGGTCGATCCATCGTCTGATCCCAGTGCATACTTCACCATCACCGATCCTGCTCTTCCCATAACCTCCTATAGCATGTCGGGATTCTCCATGGCCGGCGGCCAGAAGATGGTCCGCTATGTTTACCCCCTGGAATCGGAAGGCAGAAGCACCACCCATGACACGCGTGTCATCCTGGAGTTCGGCGTCGCCAACGGACCGAATCCTGGAGATACCGACTACCGTTAAGGAGTAACCCATGAAGAGCAAAATCTTTGTCGTATTGGTATTATTAGTGGCGATGTTCTGCGTGATTGTCACCTTCAATGGAATCGTGCGGGCGGAAGACCCCGAGGGCGAAGAAGAACTGTTTTCCAATTCCACAAGCCCCGACGCTTTGATTCTTCTCGATTTGTCGGGAAGTATGGACTGGAATCCCGCAGGAGGAAGTAATGTTTATGGCGATTCGTCCTGCGCCGGGCCCTTTTATTCTTCTTCCGGTACGGGACACACGGTCAACTGCAGCCGTCGTGAGATAGCCAAGCGCGCCATTTTCGACATCCTTGACGATACAGGCGACCAAGTCATCAACAGCGCGGATTTCAACAGCTTGGCGGTGAGGATTGGTTACATGAGATTCTACAACTGCAGCGCCGACGACACGGGGGGCAGTTATTCATCGGGTTGTAACAGCCTGATTAAAAAAATCAGCACGATTGGCCAGACCACCGCTACGACTTATCAGTCGATTTATTGTAGCGCATCTTCTACTGGAAGTTGTACCAAGAGTTCCAATGTTTCCGGTTCCGTCAGCGGCGAAAGCGCCAACGGCGGTACAGCCCTGGCGTCAGGCCTGAAGGAGGCAAAGCTTTATCTGGACGCACACAAGGCCGGCGACGCTGCTCGAGATTGCCGACAGAAGTTTGTTATTGTCATCAGCGACGGCGCGGATACCTATGCCTGCAGCGGAGATGGTTCAGAGACCCAAACCAGTCAGTACAAACGGAGAAGGGAATCCGTGGCAGCGATTAAGGCTCTGGCCGATGCGGGTTATCGCGTATTCGTAATTGGTTTCGGTTCGGGCATGCCTTCATATCTGCAGAACACTCTGAACTGGATGGCCTATTATGGACAAACGGATAATCCTGAAGCAGATAATCAAGGTATTCCCTCCAGCAATATTCCGCCCTATAATTTGACGGGAACGAATCTTTATCCAGGCGGCTTATCAAGTTGCAGCACTTCAACCACCACGACAACCTGCAATGACTCGGCCGGTGCAACCGGAGCAGGCTCGTGCGCAACCGCGGACGATCCGGCAACATTGAGGCTCAGAGGTTATGCTTTTCTGGCCACCGACGCCGATGAATTAAGCCTCGCCTTAAAACAGGCTATGACGATTATCCGGCAGGCCAATTATTCTTTTTCCCAGTCCTCCGTGCAATCCACACGCACGACCGATGAAAACTTTATTTACGAAGGGTCCTTTGAACCACAAGCAAACGAACCCTTCTGGCGAGGGCATCTAAAAAAATACCAGATCAACACTGACGGCACTGTCGGCAGCGCCCTATGGGATGCCGCCGATGTTCTCTTGGCAACAGATGCCTCTTCACGGATAATCAAAACTTACAAGGCAGGAGGCTTGACATCTTTTGACATCAGCAATATCGAACCGGCAGATTTGGGGTTTACCACCGGCACCGACCCGGAAAAGCAAAGCCAACGAAACGCTGTTGTGGGATATATTAGAGGAGAACCCGCCTATAATCCGGAACAAACAACCGTTGGGGGAGAAATAAAAGTCTACAAATTAGGCGATGTTTTTCGATCTACCCCGATCACCGTAGGTTCCCCTTCTCCCTACTATGAGGATTCCCGGGATATAAACAAACGCTTTGCCTCACACCGTACGAGCCACGAGCGAACATCCGCACTTGGCAATCGTCTTATTGTGGCAGGAGCAAATGACGGACAGTTCCATGCCTTTAGAACCAGTAACGGTGCCGAAGCCTGGAGTTTTGTTCCGCCCAATCTTATGCCAAAATTAAAAAATATGACGCATACGACACATCCGCCGTCTTTGACAACGCACCAGTATTTCGTTGACGGGCCGGTCACGGTAGCCGATGTCTGGTGGGGTTCTGGATCAGGTACTGCAAAAGAGGATAATTCCTGGAAAACAATCCTTGTTTTTGGCGAGGGACGCGGCGCCAACGGCTATGGCTGGAGCTCTTCATCCTCCTGCGATTCTGGGATCAACGAATATTATTCTACAACCTACAATAATTACTGTGGTTATCATGCATTGAATCTGAATAATTCTCTCAGTCCAACCTATCTCTGGCATCTTAATTTTACCGATGCGTTAACACAAGCACCTTATCTGGGCGATCCCTGGGGCAAGATGATGATCGGCCGAGTCAGGGTTAATATGGGTGGTGTGGACACAGAGAAATGGGTCGGGTTCATCGGCGGCGGTTATAATGGTTCTGATTGCACCAGCGGCACCTGTGACACCCGCGGCAAGGGATTCTTTGTCGTTGACCTGAGCAACGGCGAGATACTCTGGAGTTACACCCATGGTAATAACGGCAGTATGGATTACAGCATTCCCGGCGCCGCTGCGATTGCCGACACGGACAATGACAGCTTCATCGATACGGCCTATATCGGTGATTTGGGAGGAAATATCTGGCGTTTCAGCTTCTGTAAGCTGGCTGACGTAGGCCGCTGTGGCATCTCTGGGCAAACGGTCAATTGGAACGGCAGCCTATTTTTCAATGCTTCGGGAAGCAGACAACCAATATTCACCGTTCCCTCTGTTGCAATGGACAAACAGCAAAATATTTGGGTTTACTGGGGTACAGGAGACAAGACAGACCCAACGTATAAACCCACGAGCGGAATTTACGATTACATGTATGGTGTAAAGGATCCCACATTAAGTTCAACCTACGGCGTTAGCGATGTTTATGAAATCACCTCCTCCACGGACACGTATAGTCTTTCTTCGGGATTAGCCGGATATCGCATTCGCTTGAACGGTATCGGGGAAAAGGTTCTGGCGGATTCAGTGGTTTTTGGAGGGCACCTCTACTTTACAACCTATACCCCGGCGACAACAACCACTGATCCCTGTGTTCAGGCTGGTACAGCCATGCTATACGATATTCAATATACATCAGGATCGGGAAGAACAATCAGTCTGGGTGACGGTATTGCGTCGGCACCGGTCTTGTCGCTTAAACCAGGTGGGACCGGGATCCCAGACCTGTATGTAACAACCAGCGGCGGAGGCGGCTTAAGTGCAAGTACACAACGTGTCAATATCAATCCCCCCGGAAATGAAGAAAGAAATAAGCTCAGGTACTGGAAAGATAGACGTGTTGAATAAGATTATGTTATAAAATTCCCCGTGGTGAGCAGCCACGGGGTTTTTTGTAAAGAGCTTCATGAACAAAAAAATCGGGGAACTCCGGAGGAGTTATTGTGGATCGAGAAACAAGAGATAAAAATAATAAAATGACAGCCCCCCCTAAAAAGGCCAATAGATTTGCACGTCGATTGATATTGATCAGCATTTTTATTGTTTTATCTGTTTGTGTTTATATTCTTATTTTGAAACCGGTACCACCCCAAACTGTTCAATCGAATCAGCCGTCGGCAAACAACAATCAGATTGATTCTTCTAAAACTGTCATAATAAACAAAAAAACAACCAAAGATGCTCTTGGTTCCGTCATAAAAGCCATTCACCTGACTCCCTTACAGCCGACAAGGCTGGACACGTTAAAAGCCGAAATTGAACTGCAGCCGGGAGTATCATCAAATGGTCTCTCTTATCAATACGACTGGAAAGTCAACCACCGCTCTATTGCCAATACCAATAAAGACAGTCTGGAACTTTCCGGATTTCAGAAAAACGATCTCCTTTCGGTTCGTGTAACGCCCTACAATGAAGAAGGAACTGGGTTTTCTGTAGAAAGTTCTTTTATTGCCATTCACAGCATTCCCCCATCACTCGAATTACAAAGAACCCATCAAAATGCCCATTCTGGCAAAGTTTTTATGCAATTGGTGAGCATTCATCCTGACAGCGACAAAGTGAGACTCGGTCTTGCCGAACCTTTCATTTCGGGGATGACGATTGATAGCCAAAATGGGAAAATTACTTGGATTATCCAACCAGAACAAAAAGGCGTTATCCGATTCGGCGCTTCTGTTGAAGATGAAGACAAGACTGTTAAGGTTACTAAAATATTCGAAATGACAATCGATTAATCTTGCGTGAATCTTGTTCTGGTCTTACTTACTTTTTACCGCCTTCCCCAAAACAGAGTGTTACTATGTGGCGTCTTTCTGAGGAAGTGCCCACTGACATTAGGCAGTTCCGTTTAGGGCAGTCTGCAGGAATTTTTTGTTAAAAACAACCATTCTTAAAATTCCACAGTTTGAAAAAGCGCTCGACGGCGGCATTATCGTAAGGATTGCCCTTACGCGACATGCTGATCTGGAAGCCATGATTGAGCAATGTCTCCGTATAGTCGTGGGAAGCATACTGGACGCCACTGATCTTACCCCAAAGTATGGGCCATATTGATATTGAGTCTTTTGTTCTGTTGAGGGTACCCCAAAAACTGGTCCAGGTGGAGAGTTAGTTTTCTGGCCTTATGAGGGTACCCCAAAAACTGGTCCAG
>CAZTYA010000116.1:0-6307 GCA_964617255.1 uncultured Syntrophales bacterium | reverse complement strand
ATCAGCCAGGCGACTTCGGGTCTTTGCGGTGTCATGACCATGGCAAAAGGATAGGATACCGGCGTTTTCAGACAGTAATCCGTAATGGCGCCGTTCAGAGTAAAAGGCGACGTTCCGAATTTTCCCGACATATTTTTCAGAGTAAAGTTCTTCCCTTCCAGGATGAGTTTACCCCGAATCCCATTAAACAAAGGGACCTCATCACTCAAGCGGATCAAACCGCCCTCGATCACCGTACCATGGATGGACAGGACCCGACAGTTATCCCCCTCTTCCATATGGGCAATTTGACTTACACGCCCGTCCAAACGGCCGTCATCCAGTCTAATCGTGCCCGCCTTGATTTTCGCCTCGATAAATCGGGATGTGTCTTCGGGAATGATGCCGAAGGGAATGTATTGTAAATAGGATTCCAGTTTGAACGCTGACGTCGTGGCGCGGGCAACGATGCGGGGATCCCGGCTTGGCATGTCGAGAACGGCACAGCTTCCCTGTGCACGAAAACCATCGACATGAACGTCGATATCTTTAATCGTCACATCCCGTGAATCAAGGTTCAAATGATATTTCAACTGGACCGTCCGGGGAGTCAGTGCCGACCGAAACACCCCCGGATAGCTGAAACGGAGATCCCGAACCGAGATCATCCCCTCCGCTTCGAATTCTCTCAACTTGCCCTTGAAACCGGATTCCACATCCAAATGACCAAGGATTTTCTCAAAGGGGACATAGCGGCGGTAGTAGTCCCAATAGCGTTCAGCCTGAACATTCTTCGCCGTGACATGGCCTTCGAACACGCTGTCGAGGAACGGTTGATCATCCGGAGCAAGTTTTAATTTGCCCTTCACATTTAATTCACTCCTGCCTGTTTGATCTTTGACAAGGGCGGACAGGTTCAGTTTACCCCTTTTTCCCCGGGTCAGATTGCCCAAATAAAAATCGAGGTTATAAACAGCATGCACGACTGGAGATTCGTGGACGTAATCATCTTGTATCGTCAGGGCTCCCTGTTCAACGTAAAGCGCTTTTACCTGAATCCGGCGCTCTTCTTTTTCCGTCAAAAGATCGGTAATGTTGAAGGTGCCATCGCGATAGCGGTGTAATCTGATGCTCGGTTTTTCAAGAACGACTTCCTTGATTACGACTTTATTGAACAACAGGGGCAGCAAGGCAAGGCGAAGGGAGATCCGGTCCGCGGTAAGAAAAGCAGAGGGCTCTCGGGGATTCTTCTCCCGGATCAGCACCTTTTCGAAGGTGAAGGAAGGACTGTAATGAAGAGAAAAACCGCCCCGGCTGTACTGAACCTCCCGGTTCAGTGATTTCTGCATTTCCGATAGAATATCATCCTTGTACGTATCCAGCCGGTGAAGTTTTTTCACCGCAACGACCGTCAATGCGCCCGCGAAAATGAGGCACAACAACAGGGCGATCAGGATGAATAATTTTTCTCGACGAGTCGGCATATTTCCTCACGTAGGACATGAAACAAATCATTACGTATCTTTTCGATTCCGATATCGTATAGCTTTAATATTAACTGCTGGTACGGTTACCATGCAACCGATTATTGATTTTTCTCTCATTCCCGACAAGATAAACCAATCATTTTATTTTCTTGAATGACGCCGGGCGATCTTTTGGGGGTTGTTTCGTTTCCGGAAATCATTTATGAAGAACAGAAAATCACTCATTTTGCGGAGTTTTATTCTTTTTGAGAGCCCGAGCTACGATGAAGCGTTCCCTTTTTTTTCGCGTGAATTATTTTCTTGCCCTTTCCCGCACCCCGCATGCGCTCCTTGATCTCGCAGGTCCGGGGCTTGCGGCCATGCTTTGCCTCGGGGCTTTCCCTGCCCCCACCATCATCCTGATCGGTTTTATAACAGCTTTTTCTGGATACACCGCCGTTTACGCCCTGAACGATATCGTGGATTATCGGGTCGACCGGAAAATCTGCAGGCGCCAGACCTTAGAAACAACCCCCCCGGATCTGGATAGTCTCTTCGTGCGTCACCCACTGGCCCAGGGATTAATCAGTTTCCAGGCTGCCCTGACCTGGTGCATTTTCTGGTCAGCCTTGGCTGTGATCGGTGCCTGGTGGCTGAATCCTTTCTGTCTGGCGATCTTTATTCTTGCCGCTTTCCTGGAAACCATTTACTGCGCTTTGCTGAAGATCACCTGGTTACGTAGCATCGTCAGTGGATTTGTGAAAACATCGGGACCGGTGGCGGCCGTTTTCGCGGTCAATCCCAATCCCCCGCTCCCCTTCGTATTGCTGCTTTTTCTCTGGTTCTTTTTCTGGGAAATCGGCGGTCAGAATGTCCCCAACGACCTGACCGACATGGAAACTGACCGGGATCTGCAGGCGAAAACCATACCGGTTCGCTTCCGTACCCGCACGTCAATCTGGATTATTCTTTTATCCCTGGTCTTTGCGTATGTTCTGAGTTTCGCATTGCTGACCACCGTCGCAGTCAAGTTTAACTGGCTTTATCCAATCGGCGCCGGTTTGTGTGGTCTATGGTTGCTCCTGACGCCGGCCATGACCCTTTTCCTTTCCCAGGACACACAGAAAGCCTTTCGCCTCTTCAATCTAGCCAGCTATTATCCGCTGGCTTTGCTGGTGTGTTTGACGATCAGTCTCTTATTTTAACCGGTACTTTCTACATTTTAGCGGCATAGCCCAATATTTCCAGGTGACGATTTTCCAGATAGTCTCCCATGGCAAGACCCGATGCGGCGATGGTCTTTTTTAAAGTTTCACTGTCAAATCGATTTTCCGCCGGGTGCAGCAGGATGCGACGGGTGATGAAATTCTGATACAATGAGGGATAAAGTTCCTCGAAAAAGTAAAGCCCTCCGCACTTTAGTACCCGCACGATTTCAGCCAACGCCCTCTGCCAATCCGGAACATGATGGAGTACACCGAAACCGAAAACGGCGTCCATGGTGGAATCCTCAAACGGCAGCGCACAGACATCACCGACAAGGAAAGAAATTCCGTCCTTTTCTTTCTGACTAAGATAGGGGTCTGCTTTCCTGATCATATCAATGTCCAGGTCCAGCGCATGAACATGCCGAAGATGGAACGTGTCCTTGATCAGGAGGGCTCCCGCACCCCGACCGCATCCGATTTCCAGAATCCGGGCTTCTGCTTCCAGCTTGACTCGCCTGTAGTACCAGTTCATTTCGAGACGCTGCTGGAGAGGTCGCAACGGATTGTTGACCGCCAGCCGTTCCGCCCAGTTGAGTTTCATGGCTTTACCCCCGTATAGATGACGGCGATGCCGTTGGTCAGTCTTTCATAACGGACATCCCTGAACCCCGCCTTCATGACCATCCGGGAAAACAAATCCGGTGATGGAAACATGCGTATCGATTCGGGAAGATGGAGATAGGCCTCCCGGGTGCCGGCCAGCAGGCGACCGATGACCGGCATGACACGGAATGAATAGAAATCGTAAAGAAAACGGAACCATGGCGTCACAGGCAGTGAAAATTCCAGGCACATGAACCGCCCTCCGGGCTTAAGCACCCGATACATTTCCTGCAGACACGTTTCCATATGGGTTACGTTGCGAATTCCAAACCCAATCATTGCCGTATCGAATAGATCGGCCGGGAAAGCAATGGCTTCGGCATCCCCCTGCACACAGGTAATCTGAGTTTCGAGAGCGGACTTCCGAATTTTTGGTAAGCCGTTTTTCAGCATGGCGAAATTGATATCATAGACCATGACGCGGCCACGGGAGCCCATCCCTTTAGCGGCAAGCATCGCCAAGTCCCCCGTGCCGCCGCACACGTCGATAACCAGTCCGGCTTCTCTCAGCCGGGCGGCCTTCACCGCAGATCGCTTCCAAAGATAATGAATCCCCAAACTGAGCAGGGTATTCATGAAATCATATTTAGCTGCGACTGAATTGAAGTGCCGCAGAACATAGCCGGCCTTTTCATCAACCGCTATCTGTCGGTAGCCGAATGAGGTTGTCTCTTCCTGATCTTTTACCTGGGTATGGTGTTCATTTGCGTCCGGATGCATTGAAGCCGCCATTTTTGATTTTATTCACCCGTCCGGAGCAGGTTCGCCGGAGGGAAACCGACTGTCTCAAAAATCGGCAAAAGATGATCCAGACTCTCCTCACCGGCTTCTTTGGGCTTGTCGGCATAGGTATAAAGTTCCAGACTGATATCCCCATGATAGCCTGTATTCTTGATCGCCTGTAAAACCGTCTCAAAATCGATGGCCCCCTGCCCGGGAATGAGGTGATGATGCTGCCGCGTGGCGGCAATGTCTTCAATATGGACATGGCCGATCCAGGGCAGAAGTTCCTGAAAACTTTCTCCCGGTTCTTCGCCGGCACAGAAAAAATGACCGATGTCGAAATTGATACCAACCTGGGGTGAACGTATATCGGTTATAAATGACCTGATTTGTTTCGTGTTTTCCATCAGTAGATCCGGTTCCGGCTCGATGAGAATCTTGACTCCCAGTTCCTCCGCCAGGGGGATGACCTGATCCAGTCCGGCATGAAACAAACGAAGCGCCTCCTTCCTGGACATACCCGACGGCAACGGTCCCCCGGGCGGAACGGAAATATTGGTACAGCCGAGCTGATCGGCCATATGGAGGCTCTGCAGCGTATGCGTCACACGCATCTCTCGCCGGGACGCTCCCGCCTCGATCCAGGACGGCAGATAGGTGTCCCCTACGGCAAACAGGGTAAAACTGTTGATATTTGTAATATGTAAACCTTTATTATGGATGTTTTTCTTCAAATACTGAAGCGCTTCATCATTCCAGTCGGGAGGATAGAGGTGAGGTCGGTCGCCCATGATCTCAATGCCGCCGAACCCAAGGTCGGCAATCTGTTTTATGGCGCTAAACAGGGACATCCTGACAAAAGCGTTGCTGCTGTAACCAAGTTTCATTTTGAATAATCTCCTGATTTCATCAATACGTTAATGTTTCACTTTAGATCCTGCGCAAGATTCTGCAGGGCGGCAATCTGCTCCTGAAAGGTAACCGGACTGCCAGGCACGGGTGCTTTTTTGAAATAAAACGCCAACTCCGGCACAAAACCGGTACGGCCTGATGCCTTTAGGGCCGCCATCCATACCGCCAGATCAATGACCATAGGTGCCGCCAGAATGGAATCGCGCAGCTGCATGTTCATCCGGATGCTCATCGGCATCCCGAATATACCTTTCATATCAACGACATCCCAGGATTCCTTGCTGTCGCCACGGGGAGGATAGAATTCGATAGCCACCTTGTGCGTGGATTGTCCGTAACCTTTCCCCACGGGATACCCCAGGATGGTGTCGAGAAAATCCGTCTTGTTGGCCAGTTTACCCGAGGCTTTCTGCGGATCCGAAAGATTTCGGCCGTCTTCATTACCCAGGATATTCAAACTGTACCAGCCGTCGACAAGAAGATTCCTCGCCTTCAAAGCGGAGGCAATCACCACCTTGAGATAGGTCTGTCCTGTCTTACCGTCACGGCCGCAAAGGGGAACACCAGCCTGGAAGGCTTCCCGCACGACAAGGGGGCATTCGACGGCATTGGATGTGAAGTTTACGACGGGAACACCACAGGCCATGGCCGCCATGACATACGCCAGGTCCGGGAAATCTGCAGGGGCCAGCTCACGGTAAACATCAGATAATGCGTCATATTGCTCAAGTTTGGTCACCGCACAGGCCGGCAAGAGATTAACAAAGACAGGCTGGTGACGGGGATGCATTTTGATAAAATCGTCGATGTCTTGTGACAAAATTCGTATCTGCTCCGTGTAGCCTGTCGCTGCCGCCGGAGGTTTCCGCACATCCATTGTGTCCAGCATGGCTATGCTCGGCTCATAATGCTCCTGTGGCAAAACACCCTGAAGGGCCACGGCCTGAGACATCTTTTTTTCAGACACATCCCAGCCGGCAAATGCCGTCTCCTGAAGGATAATCTTGTCGGTCCAATCGGCCGTCATCAACCAGGGATACGTGTTTTTCCCTGTTTGTTTCATGTCGGCCACGGCTGCCGCAACCGTCGAGCCAACGGCCCCTTTCGCACCGGCCACAATGAGTAGAGGAGATTTCATGATGGAAATATAAACCTGTATCCTTTCAGGAAATGTGTGAACACAATTCGATCGGTTCGGATCATGTGTACAAAAAAACCGCCGTTTTGCCAATGGATTTTGAAGAAAATTCCAGGGCACAATTACTCATGATTACAAATGTACAACCTCAATCGGCTGCTCATCTTCGTTTTTATAATGGTTATTATACGAAGAGGATGATAGTGTTTAATGATAAA
>CAZTYA010000115.1:0-6324 GCA_964617255.1 uncultured Syntrophales bacterium | reverse complement strand
ATTTGAAAGTGTCTGGTTCTTTGTTACTAAATACTGATTTGATAAAACTTTACCCCATTTTCGCTGAGCGAAGAAGGTCAGGGAAAAAACAACCAGACCGTACCCCAGGTCGTTGACGAGCAAAGCAACAAATAAACTAAAGAAAATAAAGAAGATCGGGCTCATGTCCAGTTCACGGTAACCGGGTACCAGTTCGATAAAGCGGAATAAGGGCTGCATGATGTTAACGAGCCGGTTGTTGACGAGCAGGGTAGGCACCGTCTCTTCTTCATCCGGTTCCGTGGCAAAGAACCCCCACCGCTGATCGGCGGCTGATTTGGCCAGGGTGTCCACCTTGTCAATCGGTGCATAACCTGCAAATACGGTCAATGGACCGAATTGACCCATGCCGGAGACGGCCTCTTCCAGTTCGAGTTCCTTGAGGAACCGAATCCTCAATTTCTTCATGTCATCGATTCCGCTGCAAGCTTGCCGGATTCGGTTGATATTGACATCAATCTTCCGTCTCACATCATTGAGGAGACCGTTCAACTGAGAAAGGGAATAAGCGGGCAGGCCGGCGTCGGGAAAGGGCAGGGTGAGAGGATGCGTCGTGATTACAGCGCATCCGACATAAGGTCCTTCCCGGAATAATTCCCGCACAATGGCGTCCGCCGGAATTTTTTTCATCTGGTCGGGTTTGATCAGATAGAGACGGACCATGAGGCCTTTTTTCGACAATTCGGCTATATCCCCGGGGCTGAAATCACCCCATTTTGTCCAATGGGAGATTTCTCCTGCAAGGCGCGATATTTCCTCCTGGAGCATCTTGTTCTGGTGTTTGAGATCGAATACTTCCTGGGCCAACAGGAGAGGATCTGTTCCATTGACAACGATATCCTTGAAATCATTCGTACTCTCGGACTGGATGATGCCGACAGCCTGCTCCAACAGGGTGATGTTTTCCCGCAATGTTTCCAGGTTGGATCCCTGAGGGGGATTCAGATGATTAACATGCAGAACGCCCATATCGGCAATCCGATCCAAAACGGAAGCCGATTCCGCGGCCCGGACAATAATAAAGATTTTTTTCATGGGCACGATCATCAGGCAACCTTCCGGAAACGCACCTTGGTACGGCGTTTGACCAACTTGCTGCGGCCGATGCTTGCCGCCAGCTGATCGCCGATATAGATCTTGATCAGACGAATGTTTTCCTGGGTCTCGGGTATTTTGATCTTTTCAAAGAGGTTGACCCTCTGGGTTGTGATGAGGAGTTCGCGCTTGAGGAGCTCCGCCCCCTGCTGCAATGCATCGACTTGAAAAAGGAGCGCAATATAATCCATAAAAAGTTTCGTGGCGCGGTCAAGCCAAAGCGGTGTTGAAAAAAGATCATATTCGATTGGTGCAAATTCGACGTTATCAAAAACCGGAATGTCGACACCGGCAATGTTTCGTGACGTCATAAAAACCTGCCTGGGAATCACGATCTCGTTCATGACGATTTTCGATTCTGCCAGAAGGCCCATCCACGCAATGATTTCCTGGGTCATTTGATCCCTCTGACTCTGGTACGTTTCGAGGGCAAGGATCTGATTGTTCAGCTCGAGTTGAAGCTGCTGTTTCTTTAACTGCAGGGTCGGCAGGAAACGCTCGTATTGTTTCAGCAGGTCACGCTGCCGCTTGAGCTCTCCTTGAGTGAATTTGATTTTCATCATGGCTTCTATGCCGATTGTCGCGGCCAGTGCCGGTCCAGTGAAGACTGCTTAATACCTGTCTCCTGAGGATCAAAACAATCGGCAAGAATCCGCCATCCAAGATCCAGTGCCTTCTCAAGAGACATATTTACCGCCAGCGACATCATCTGTTGCTCAAACGCGACACCGTAACGCAGGAGCTTTTTATCCCAGTTGCTCATCTGGAACCCCATGGACTGCTTTTCGAGGGTTCCCCGATACATGGCAAAAAGCTGAATCATCGTGTCCATGATAATGCGATGATCATCGCGGGTGTCACCGTTGACGTTCTGTTTGAGCCGACTCAGAGACCCGAAAGGTTCAATGACGCCGTTTTTGAGATAGAACTGCCCTTCGGTGATATAACCGGTATTATCGGGAACCGGATGCGTCACGTCGTCACCGGGCATGGTTGTCAAACCTAAAATGGTGATGGAACCAGCCCCTTCGAAATCGACGGCCTTTTCATAACGTGCCGCCAGTTGACTGTAGAGATCTCCCGGATAACCGCGGTTGGAAGGAATCTGCTCCATGGTGATGGACACTTCCTTGATGGCGTCGGCAAAGTTTGTCATATCGTTCAAAATAACCAGGACACGCTTTCCTTGAATGGCAAACTGTTCGGCCACAGCCAGGGACATATCAGGGATCAGGATACTTTCGACGACCGGATCGGCGGCGGTATGCATGAAGCTTACGGACCGGGTAATGACGCCATGAATGTCGAATGTCTCGCGGAAAAAGAGATAATCGTCATGTTTCAGGCCGATTCCTCCCAGGATGATGACATCAACTTCCGATTGGATGGCAATTCTGGCCAGAAGATCGTTGTAGGGTTCGCCGGCGATGGAAAAGATCGGTATCTTCTGGGATTCGACCAGGGTGTTAAAAACATCGATCATGGGAATTCCCGTCCGGATCATTTTATTGGGAATGATCCGCTTGACCGGATTGACCGACGGTCCTTGAATATCGACAAGCCGATCGTACAGCGGTGGTCCGCCGTCTAGGGGGAGTCCGCTGCCGCTGAATACACGCCCCAGCAGATTATCCCCTGAGGAAACCCGCATGGGATGTCCGAGAAAGCGCAACCGGTCGCCGGTTGAAATGCCGCGGCTGCCGGCAAAGACCTGGAGCGATACCCGGTTGCCTTCGATGCGAATGACCTGGGCAAGTGATGACCCTCGAACACTGGTTATTTCAGCAATGTCTCGATAGCCGACATTTTCGGCTTCAACGGTAATGACATCCCCGATAATTTCACTGATCCGGCTATAAAATTTACGCATTGGCGGACTCCTGCGCGGGAGCGGTGTGTTTTTTTAGCAGGTCGCGGATGTCCCGTTCAAGGGAGACAAACTCATCGCTCTGCCAGGGAGCGGCGTTCCAGGTTTTAAAAAGCTGACCCAACTGTTGGAAGAAATACCTGGCCATATCCTTGCTCTCAAAGGAAAGATTGGACAACAGGATCAGATGAATCAGGTCGAAAGTATGATTCTGACGATCCATAAGGCTTGCCTCATCGACCGCGTCAAACGCATTCTGCTGCACGTAGGCAAAATCGAAGAATTCTCCCTTGAGATAGTCGATAAAATCACCCAACGCGGTGCCTTCTTCACCGATAACCTTCATCATCTGAGAGACGTCGAAACTTTTATGTAATAAGGCGTGACCGGTGCGTGTCCGTTCCTCGGGAATGAAACTTTTGTACTTGCTCCAGCTGATAAGCGGATCAATCGATGGAAATTTGCGTGCATTGGAACGTTCCCGCGACAGCCCCTGAAAAGCCCCAACAACTTTCAAAGTCGCCTGCGTAACAGGCTCCTCGAAATTGCCGCCTGCGGGGCTGATCGTACCGCCGATGGTGACTGATCCAAACGTGCCGTCATTTAAAACGACAAATCCGGCCCTTTCATAAAAAGCGGCGATGCGCGATTCCAGATAAGCGGGGAAGGCTTCTTCACCCGGGATTTCCTCCAGGCGGCCGGACATTTCCCGCATGGCCTGCGCCCAGCGGGAAGTCGAATCGGCCAGCAGAAGCGCATTTAAACCGGATTGACGATAATATTCGGCAATGGTGACCGCAGTATAGACACTGGATTCACGCGCAGCAACCGGCATGGAACTGGTGTTACAGATGATGACAGTTCTGTCACTGAGGGACTGTCCTGTACGGGGGTCCATCAAATGCGGAAAAGTCTTCAGGGTTTCTACAACTTCTCCGGCACGCTCGCCGCAGGCGGCAATGACCACGACGTCGACTTCGGCATGGCGGCTGATCAGCTGCTGCAAAACGGTCTTGCCCGCGCCGAAAGGTCCGGGCACGCAGTAGGTGCCGCCCAGGGCAACGGGAAAGAGGGTATCAATAACACGCATCTTCGTTACGAGCGGTCGTTCAGGTTTCAATTTCTCCTGGTAGGCCCTGATCGGAATTTTGATCGGCCAGCGCTGGTGCATGGTGATTTCATGCCTCCGCCCGCCATGATCCTCAATCAAAGCCAAGTTATCTGTAACCCGGTACTCGCCCGGAGGAACAATCGAGAGCACACGGCAATTTCCACGCAGTGAAAAGGGAACGAGAATATGGTGCTGAAAAATTTTTTCCGGCACAAAACCGATTTTATCGCCCCGGCGCACTTCATCTCCTTCCTTCACGGAGGGAGTGAAGTTCCATAATTGGTCATAACTTAAGGCAGATCTGTAAGCCCCACGCTGCAGGAAGAATCCGAATTCTTCAGCCAGTGCAGGAAGTGGATTCTGAAGACCGTCATAGATCTGACCCAGTAACCCCGGTCCCAGATCGACGGAAAGCAGTTCTCCCGTAAATGCAACGGATTCGCCTGCGCAAAGACCAACAGTATCTTCAAAGACCTGCAGGTCGACTTCATCACCCCGGATACGGATAACTTCAGCCATGAGGCGTTCCTTCCTGTGGAGTACAAAAGCAACCTCATTCTGGATGATAAAGAGTCCTGTAACATCGACCGAGATCATGTTCCCGTTTATCTTAATGATATGTCCTGTGCGTACTTTTTTCATGATCGGCTGACGGGTAAATCTTGCAGGTTAAAAGAGGAAAGCGTTGTGTTGAAAATCATATCCGTATCAGATGCGGCGATGGTCTGCCATTTTTCCAAAATACGCAGTTTCATCGTGTAAACGAGCAGGGCGGGAAAATCAAAAATATGCCCCGTTGCCATTTCAGTCAAAAAGTTCCAGCGGGCCATGTCGAGAATTCTTTCCGATTCGACAGGATCGGTGCTTTTATAAGCCTCCAGAACATACTGCTCAATCCGCTGGTCGATTCTTTCCTCGCGTCTTTGCAGATATTTTTCCGGCGCAGCGTTCCGGTCGATGCAGCGCAGCCGCACCAGATGATTCCGCAGGGCCGCATCAAAGCTTTGAAAAGAGCGAATCACAGGAACATCGGTTTGCAGGTTCATCACGTCTTCCCGGGCGAAACGACTGATGGTATCCACCTCATTTTCGGGAATGAAGTCTTTGAGGATGCCCAAAAAATAATCCATGTCAATGGGTGGTGTCATCCCAAAGTTTAGAAGAGGCAAACTGGAGAGAAGATACGAATAATAGCGGGACATATCAGACGGCAGCCTGTTCCGAGTCGTGAGCCTCTCTGAAAATGGCGGCCATGCGAGGTTTCAGATAAGTCATGATTGCTTCCCCCAAGGCGTCATCAGAAAAACTGAAAAATGATTTCCCATCATCATAGCTGATGACGAAACCGCGGTTGAATTGGCGAAACTGACGCAGGGTAATCCTTTTTTTGATCTTTTCCTGAAGTTTGGTAAAAAAACCATCCAGGGCAGTCAATTCTTCCGGTGTAAGGACGACGATAAACTCCGTATCCGGATTGGCAATCTGCTCCAGAATCAATTTTTCAAGGATACGGCTGAGCATTTCATTGGAAAGCGTGCCGGAGACTTCTTCCTTAATGACTTTCAGGAGGGTCGTGTTGATTTCCTGACGAAGCGTAATGAGGAGGTTCCGGCCGGCCTGTGCCAAAGCCAGTTCGTCGCTTTTACGCATTTTTTCGAGATCTTGTTTCGCTTCAGAGAGAATTGTATCGGCTTTGGCAGTTGCTTCTTCGACGATTTTACGGGCCCGTTGCTGGGCTTGCGCTTCGATCTGTTTTGCTTTGGCTTCGGCTTCTTCTATGCCTTCTTGCTTAATCTTTTCAATAAGTGAGTTAAGCGTATCAACCATGCCGTCTCCATGATGAATGAAATGAACATCAGAGTTATATTTTTCGATGCCTCCGGGCCTTGGAAAGTTACACATCTGACCGGAATAAAACATCTTATTTAAATAAAGAACTTTAAGTGGAGCGTCATATAACACACATCTTTTCAAGTTACAAAACAATAATCTTTATTCATTTTCAACATCTCTTCCATTGTTAATAGGCTTCGTTCACCGCACATTCTAGGCACAATATAATTTTTATGTTTATATTATCCATACAATATAAATTAATCATGCGAGTTGACCTGATGCCCAGAACAGATCCAAGACAATAGATGGCTTAAATGATGTTGTCTCCATGCGAATCCGTGCCGGGCGTTGGCGCCCTGCACGAATCTCTTTACGG
>CAZTYA010000114.1:0-6357 GCA_964617255.1 uncultured Syntrophales bacterium | reverse complement strand
GTCACGCCGTCCTGACGGTAAGCTTCAAGCACATGAATTAAAATGGGCGAAAAAAGCATCACGATGAGAAAAAACGCCAGGGGACTTAGAAGCCAGGGTGAAACCGGTACAAAGGCATGGCGGACTTTCAGAAAGAAGTAAAGATGGATGCTCCCGTAGATGGTGAAGAAGGAAAAAAGAAAAAGACTCATGGCTTTCACTTGCGGGTATCAGTTTTTCATCATCTCCCGTTGTGCATGCGCCGGCCATGCCTGATGGCGAGCCTGGCCCGACGCAGAAGAAAGCCGGGGTGATGAATTATTTATCAATAATTTCGACCAGGTTGATGTCGAAGGTCAAATCCTTACCCGCCAGGGGGTGATTCATATCGAAGGTGATATGGGTGTCCGTGAATGAAATAATCGTTGCGTGGCGTATCCGGCCGTCCCTTTCACGAATCTGAAATTGTTCCCCGACAGCGGGTTCGAAATCCTTGGGCATCTGGGAGCGTTCTTCCTCCATGGTTAAATTTTCGATGTAGGGGCCGTAAGCTTCCTCTTTGGGAATCTTGATGCTTTTCCATGCACCAACTTCCATGCCGATTATCGCTTTTTCGAAGCCGGCGATGACCTTACGCTCACCCAGCACGAATTGGATGGGTTCGTCCATGAGGGTGGTCATGAAGATGGAGCCGTCATCGAATTTCCCCGTGTAATCGACGCGGATCATATCGCCTAATTTTGCTGTTGCCATGATGCAATCCTTTCTCGTGACGTTTAGCTGATAAAATAATGCCAAACCTTGGCTTCAATATGACAGGCATGTTTGGAGATCATAGTGTTATTCGTATATTCCTTGCCTTGTCAAGAAATAAAATCCCTCTTCTGGGAAGGGATGAACAGTTCTTACAACTGCGCTTTAGAGTTTCATTCCACTTTGGACCGGGCGGAAACGGTGGCGCATGTCCGGGTGCGGAGAGAAAATGCGCCTACGGTCTTGCGAAATTGATGGACTCACTATATAAACTTTCCCTGGTCACCGGAAAGTTATCATGGTGAATGTCAAAGAATGATCATTATACCGGCCGGCTGTGGGATCAAGTTAAGTCCGGGAAAAAGGCGGCGAAAAAGGAGTGAAAGAAAATATGGCGGAAGCATCGCGACACCGGCTTCACAAACTGTTGAGAAAGTCCGACCTGGCCGTGACCATTTTAGAACATGCCCGGGATATCGTCATGGTTGCCGATGCCAACCTTCATCTTATTTATGGTAGTGCCTCTTTTGAGACGGTGACGGGATATACGGAGGGAGAGTGGTTCAACCGGAGACTGGATCGTTTTTTTGTCCCGGAATCCGCGCAACGGATCCGCCGGGTTTTTATGGAGAGAGGTGCAAACAACGGTCCCGGTCTTAAAGCGGAATCAAATCAGCCGTTCGAGGTGCGGATTTTAACCCACCATGGTGATACGATATCTTTGCAATTACAATGTTCACCGATCCGTGATGAGAAAGGTTCCGTGACGGCACTGCTCGGTGTGGCCCGTCGGATCAACGCGCAGAGCAGCCTGGAGGAGTCGCTGCAATTTATCGAACGGAAGTATCAGGATCTTTTCGAATCCTCCAACGACGCCATCATGATCCTGGATAAGGAAGGAATTTTCGACTGCAACCGGAAAACCCTGGAGGTTTTTGCCTGTCCCAGCAAGGAGAAATTCACCACTCTGCATCCCGCCGATTTGTCGCCGCCACAGCAGGAAAAAGGCGAGCTTTCCATTGAACTGGCGAACCGAATGATTGATTTGGCCCTGGAAAAGGGTTCTCATAGCTTCAGTTGGATGCACCGGAGATTTTCGGGTGAGTTGTTCCCGGCCGAAGTCAGTATGAGCCGTTTTGCCCTGGCGGGACGCTGGGTTGTCCAGGCCATGGTCCGGGATGTGACCGACCGTGTCCGTGCGAAAGAAGAGGCCCTCAAATCGGAGCGGCGTTTCGCGGATATCATCAATTTCCTCCCCGATCCGACCTTTGCCGTGGATCTCACCGGATGCGTCATCGCCTGGAACCGCGCGATGGAAAACCTCACGGGGACATCGGGCAAAGACATGCTGGGGAAGGGGGATTATGAGTACGCCATTCCCTTTTACCGGAAAAGAAGGCCCCTGATGATCGATCTGCTCCTGAAAAATGATCCGGATAGGCTCAAGGCCTACCATAAGGTCCATTGGGCGGAGGGGTCGCTCTACTATGAAAACGATGAGGCCCTGGAGGTCGGCGACAAGAAAAGGTATCTGTGGTCCAAGGCCAGTTTGATCTACGATCACAACAATCAGGTCATGGGCGCCATTCAAACGATCCGTGATATCACGGATCGTAAGCAGATGGATTCGACCATCCTGGAGTCGGAGAAGAAGTTCCGAACCCTTTTTGAATCCGCCAATGACGCCATCATGATGCTGGATAAGCATTCCTTTTTCGATTGCAATGAAAAAACCCTGGAATTGTATGGATTCGGTTCCAAGGACGCATTCATCAAGTATCATCCCGGTGAGGTTTCACCCGCTTTTCAGCCCGACGGCGAGGCCTCGGTCGAAAAGGCGAACCGGATGATCGATACCGCTATGGAAAAGGGGTCCCACGCCTTCACCTGGATTCACAAAAAGGCGGACGGCACCCTCTTTCCGGCGGAGGTATTGCTGAGTCGCTTCGAACTCGGCGGACGGCCTGTGGTTCAGGCGGTGGTCCGTGACATTACGGAACGCGTCCAGAGTGAACTGGCCCTGAAGCGGAGCAAAGAGGAGCTTGAAGTCAAATCGGCATATCTGGAAGAGGCAAACACGGCTTTGAAGGTTCTGTTGCGCCGGCGGGAGGAGGACAAGTCCGCTCTGGAAGAGGATGTTCTGGCAAATGTGCGAAGCCTGGTGATTCCATACATCGAAAGATTGAAACAGAGTTTTACCGGGCCGGAGCAGCAGGCGTATCTCCAGGTGCTGGAATCGAATCTGAACAGCATCATTTCACCCTTCCTGCGTAACGTCACCCTGGCGCATTTCAACCTGACGGGGCGGGAAATCCAGATTGCCAATTTGGTGAAGGAAGGAAAAACAAATAAGGAAATATCGGAAATGCTGAATCTTTCGATTCGCTCGGTGGAATTTCACCGGGACAACATCCGCAAGAAGATGAAACTGGACCACCGAAAGGCGAATCTCCGGGTCTTTCTCATGTCCCTGTCGTAAATCAGAACCAGCATGCCATCGGGCCATGCCGGATCGGTTATTCCCGTATCCACCTATTCATGCGGGGGCGCTCTTCATTTTGCCAGCGCTCAGATTGACGGAGCGTCAGGAAAAGGGCAAAGAGGTCGTCCATGGTCTTGATGACCCGCTCGATCAGGTAAATCCGTTCCAGACTCCGGCCTTCCAGGTCTTTTTCGTCGGCCATCTCGACCGTTTCCGGCAGTTTCAGGGACTGGAAACCGTACGTATCTGCCTTGAAGGTGAATTCCCATGTGTCGGCGTCGATGCGCAATCGGATTCGTCCTTCCCGGATTTTCTTGCCCTGCCGCAGGGCCTCTTTCCCCTCTTTAAGATCCGCGTTCGCCCCGTGACAGGTGACCGTTTCGGAATCAATTCCGTTCCCCGATTCGAGAACGAGACGTCGGAGGAAAACGACCTCGATGTCACCGCGCCCGGGGAGATCGATGAAACCGTTGCGTTCCTCCGATTTGAACCAAAGCCAGGTTAAGAATTCCCGGCCCACGGTATCAATGTTGATGGTCGAAGTGGCGTCCTCTGTGTCCGCTTCTGCCTCGGTTTTCTGAATTCGTTCCCAGGGAAGAAGCGGAACGGGGGTGAAACCGAACGATTCCTTGAACATTTCCAAAAAATCCAGGTTGGCGGTTTCGCTCAGGGAGGTGAAAATGAGCCACTTTCCCGACAGGGACCAGCAGATGTCGTAGAAGGAAGGAACGGGCAGGCTCTGTTCCAGAAGCGAAAGTTGAAGACGGTCGCGGATATCCTGCTTCTGTTCCCGGTAGAGCCGGTCTTTTCCCGTTTCGGCCAGATATTTCCTTTCGGCGGTCATGGTTTCGACCCTCAGCAGCGAGGACGGGACGGTTTTCCGGTCCACCCGGAGACAAAAGAGCAGGAAGTCCCCCTTGATGTGACAGGCATGGCTGAACTGCGTATCCAGGATGTCCTCCAGGCTGGTCCAGCCCATAATCTTCCGGCGCTCCGCTGTTTCCAGGCCCGAAAAGGCATGACGCGTCAGACGTTCCCGGACAAAATCCAGAAAACGTTCCGGCAGGTTTTGACCGATCTCATAGCGGGTAAAGGTCAGCGATCCCTTGAGAATTCCCATATTTGGCTCCTTTTCACTTTAAATACGATGAAACTTTAGATTGTTTGAAACTGCGGCTCATTTCCAAGGGCGGAGTGAACAAATATGCCATTCCCTGGGCGCTGTCAAGAAGTCTTCGTTCCGGTCTGTTTCATGCCGGGAGAATTCTTTATCGGCAAGGCGGTGATATCATTACTGCTAAGGCCGGTTTGTGATTGCAATTATTCATGATAGGGCATAGAAAGAAAGGCAATCGTACGGAAAGGATTGAAGGAAATGGCAGGTGTTTATGAAATTCACATCAAGACTCACTTTGCAGCGGCTCATACCTTAACCGGCTATCCCGGTGACTGCGCCCGCCTCCATGGACATAACTGGAATGTGGAGTTGTTTGTGCGCTGCAAAGAGTTGGACGGCATCGGTATCGGGATTGATTTTCGGGTTGTCAAGGAGAAGATCAACCGGATATTGGAAGGGCTGGATCATCGGAATCTGAATGATCTAAGTGCGTTTCGTGGCGTCAACCCCACATCGGAAGTCGTTGCCCGCTTTCTTTATGGGGCTTTACAGCGTGATTTAAATGATGGCCGGGTTTGGATTTCCAAGGTGAAGGTTTCCGAGACGGAGGATGCCGGAGCGTTTTATTGGGAGGAATAATTGTCTCTCATTGTTAACGAAATCTTCTACAGCCTGCAGGGCGAGTCGTCTCACGCGGGAAGGCCCTGTGTTTTTGTGCGCCTGACGGGGTGCAATCTCCGTTGCTCCTACTGCGACACACGTTATGCCTACGAGGAAGGCATGGCAATGGAAGTGGCAGAAATTATTCATAAAATATCTTCTTATCCCTGTCGGCTGGTGGAGGTGACGGGTGGTGAGCCGCTTCTCCAGAAGGAAACCCCCGCTTTGATCAAGGAAATGCTGGAACGAAAGTATGAAGTCCTTCTGGAAACCAACGGCAGCCGCAGCATAAGCGCCGTTGATCCCAGTTGTGTCCGGATTGTGGATGTGAAATGCCCTTCCAGCGGTGAAGCGGATAAAAATGATTTCGAGAATTTTTCACACCTGACCTCGCAGGATGAGATCAAGTTTGTTATTATCGACCGCGACGATTACCATTATGCCCGCAGGATTCTTCTTGAGCATGAAGAAGCCTGTGCGACCTGCAAACCGCCGCTTTTTTCGCCTGCCTTTGGGCGGATGGACCCGGCTATCCTGGCAAAGTGGATTATCGACGACGGACTTCCCGTCCGCATGCAGTTGCAGCTCCACAAACTGATCTGGGATCCGGGGAAAAGAGGTGTATAAAAAATGGTGATGAAAGAATGTAAAGGCGCCATTGTTCTTTTGAGCGGCGGTCTCGATTCGACCACCCTGCTGGCCATGGCCCGGGAAGAAGGTTATGGCCTTTACGCTCTGACCTTTCGTTACGGACAAAGACATCATCAGGAACTCGCGGCGGCAAAAAAGGTGACGGAAGCCTTCCCGGTGCGGGAGCACCGGGTTGTGGAGATCGATCTCCGTGCCTTTGGCGGTTCCGCCCTGACCGACAATATTGATGTGCCCAAGACAGGCACCCTGTCCGCCGATATACCGGTAACCTATGTGCCCGCCCGAAATACGATTTTTCTGAGTTATGCCCTGGCGTGGGCGGAAGTGCTGGGGATCGGCGATATTTTTATCGGGGTAAACGCCGTCGATTACAGCGGTTATCCGGATTGCCGCCCTGAGTTTATCGCGGCGTATGAAAAGATGGCGAATCTCGCGACCAAAGCAGCCGTGGAAGGGGAAACCCCCATTTCCATTTGGACCCCCCTGATGTACTTATCCAAGGGTGAGATCATTCGCAAAGGGGTGAGTCTGGGGGTCGATTATGGCCTGACCCACACCTGTTATGATCCGGCCCCCGACGGGCTGGCCTGCGGTTTTTGCGACAGTTGTCGTCTACGGATAAAGGGATTTGCCGAAGCGGGTTTGGTTGACCCGCTGCCCTATCGCCAATAGACACGCCTGGATTATTATGGTAGAAAAATGAAATCTCACGCAC
>CAZTYA010000113.1:0-6368 GCA_964617255.1 uncultured Syntrophales bacterium | reverse complement strand
CTTTGCGGATCAAATTGACTCCACGGCAATTTGGCGTTATAAATTAAATCGATCATTTCCATCAACCATCAACGTAATGTGAGGTATGCCCATGAAAAGACAATCCTATACACTGTTTTGCTTTCTCCTTTACCTGCTGTTACTGTTTTCCTGTTCGACTGTTCCGGTGACCGGCCGATCACAGTTGAATTTGATTCCCAATGAGTCGATGCTCTCAATGAGTTACCAGCAGTACGACCAGTTTCTGAAAGACAACAAACTCAGCACCAATACCGCGGAAGCGGAGCGGGTCAAGCGGGTGGGGAAGAATATTGAAATGGCTGTTAATCAGTACTTCTCACAAAAGAATATGACGTACCAATTGAAAGACTATAAATGGGAATATAACCTGGTTGAATCCAAAGACATCAACGCCTGGTGCATGCCGGGTGGAAAAGTCGTTATTTATACGGGCATTCTTCCCATCACGCAGGATGACACCGGTTTGGCCGTGGTGATGGGACATGAAATCGGCCATGCGATTGCCCAGCATGGAAACGAACGCATGTCACAGCAGCTTGCGGTCCAACTCGGCGGGGTGGCGCTGGCCACAGCCCTGGCGACGAAACCGTCGCAGACACAGCAGCTTTGGATGGCGGCCTTCGGTCTGGGTTCCTCGGTTGGGATTCTATTGCCTTACAGCCGTCTTCAAGAAAACGAGGCGGACCGCCTCGGGTTAACGTTTATGGCGATGGCCGGTTATGATCCGAGGAAATCGGTCGATTTCTGGGAAAGAATGTCCAAAGTAAAGGCCGGTCAGGCGCCGCCGGAATTTCTCAGCACCCATCCTTCCGACCAAACCCGCATCCAGAAGATTAAAGCCATCATTCCGGAAGTCATGCCGTACTACAAGGGCAATTAATTTCCGGTCCCATCTCGTCTGAAAGGACCAGACGAGATGGGATTCACGTTCTCAGCCTATCAAATCTTATAGCGGTGCAGGACGCGGCCGCCGGATATTTTGAGACCGGCGCTGTGATAAAAACCGCCCTGCACTTCAAGGGGCATTAGACGCTGCAATTCTTCGTTAAATACGCTGGTGAATTTGATGTCCGCATCGCCTCTCCAGATATGATCGACTTCCAAGCTGGCAATGCTCGTCGCGATTTCGTGGACAACCGCCTGCTCGGGATTTTCGATACTCGGCATGTGACGCAGAAGAAAAAATTTTACTTTCGGCAACGCAGCCCGCTCCGCTTTCTCTTTCAAGATCAGGGACCCCTCTACCACCCGTTCACCGCAGGATTCACAGATGCCTTTCAATTTAGCCCCCGCTTGACGACCGCCGACCAGCGGATTCATTTCATGCAGCCGGGTCATGTATATGCGACCCAGCACCTTGGGAAATCCCTGGATGAAGCCTCGCATCAGCGTAAAATCATTGTCTACCCATATAAATGGAACCAGATAACCGACTTCACCCTGGAAACTGCACTGCAGCAGGACGATGCATTCCTTGTAAATCGCCCTTTCCGGATTGCGGAAGGCCAGATCAGGGTCCGTTTCGCTGACCGATACCCATTCGACAAACCATATAATTCCGGCTCCGGGTTCCGGTCCCATTTCCAGGGGTGCCGGAATGAACCGTCGTGCCTGCCCGGGATCGGCTTTAAATAACAACTGCATCAGTTCTCCCCCGTAATACCAGGGGGGAGTCTGGACAAGGGATGATTTCCCTTCCGGTGTCAGAGGCAGGGTGTAACCTTTCAGGTTAAATGTTTCGTCTTGCATAGGACCTCTCATCGCTGTGTATTTGCTTGAAAGCTATAAAAGATGTTGAAAAGACGTGTCAAGACATTATGTGCATATTTAAGACGGCAAATATTCTTAAAAGGCAATCTTATTTTTTTGTCATGACCCATGTGCCGTCCCAAGATTGGGGTTTTTCCCTCATTAATTCCCCACATTTTTGGACATATGCCCTTGCAGGTGCGTCGTGGTCTTGAATTTTCATAAAACTATCCGCCGCCCCGGCAAATTCTCCCCGGTAATAGGCCTGTAAGCCTTTCGCGAAAAGAACGAACGTATCTTTCCGGGCGATGTAATCTTCTGCAAACATGGGTTCGTAAACCGTGACGGCCTCCTTTTTCCCCACCACGAGGACCCGTGACAGCTCGCGGGCAGGGAAGGCATCACCTATTTCGTCCCGGGTTGCCTGGGAAATCATGGTATAGGAACCGAATTCCTTGTTAATCCCTTCCAGTCGGGAAGCTAAATTCACGGCATCGCCCATCACGGTATAATCGAAACGTGATTTCGATCCCATATTACCGACAACCACTGCTCCCGTGTTGATGCCGATTCGCATTTTAAGGTCGCGCTGGATTTTTTCACGGAAGTGGCTTCTCATCTCCGCCAGTTTCTGCTGGCATCGCAAAGCGGCTCTGACGCAACGTACGGCATGGTCTGCCTGCAAAAGGGGCGCATTCCAGAACGCAATAATGGCGTCTCCTTCGTATTTATCGACCGTTCCCCCGTCTTCATGGATTATCTCGGTCATCGCCGAGAGATATTCGTTCAATACCGCGGTCAACTCCTCCGGAGACAATTTTTCGGAAATACTGGTGAATCCTTCCAAATCGGAAAAAAAGATCGACAAACGACGTCTTTCACCGCCCAGACTAAGTCTGTCCGGATTTTGAATCAACTCCTCGATTACCGCCGGACTTAAATACTGCTGAAAAGCATTCTTGATGAATCGTTTCTGCCGTCCTTCCGTGTTGTAATAAACCAGGCCGGCGCTGAACAGGGTCAGGATGACCGCCGTTTCGGGTACCACGAGAGGCAGCCAATAGCCGTTTTCATACGCAACGGCACACAGAACAAAGGGCAACAGCAAAGCAAAACAATATATTCCCACCGTTTTGAAGATATTCGAAACCAGCGATGAGGATATACCGGCAAACAAAGCCAGTAAAAGCGTCACACACCACAAGACACCCGGCGTTGACTCCCGGATGAAGGATTCGGAAAGGATGTTTTCAAGCATGGTCGCGTGAATCATCACGCCGGGGTAGATGCCGGACAGGGGTATCGAACGCAAATCAAGCAGTCCCGGGGCGGAGAAGCCAAAAAAAACATAGCTGTCGCGGAATTCTTCCGGGTTAACTGTGGGTTTCTCACCCTCCTGTATCTTCAACTCACTTTGAATAATCGAAGCGGCGCTGTATGAATGCTTCAATGTGGAAAGTCTTTTAAAACAGAGAATTGCCCTGCCCTGCTGATCGATGAGGATTTTCGCTTTATCAATTCGCACGGCATTCTGGTCGATCTGCACACGCTTCTCGGGATGAGCGGTCAAAAAGACCCCCAGACCCAGTGCCGGCACCCATTGCCCGGAAAAATAATGAAACAGAGGCGCCCTGCGATAAACGCCATCCGTATCCGGGTCGATATGCACATTGGCAAGGGAAAAAACATGATGGGCTATTTCGGGAACGGGATAAGAGGCCCGCTGATAGGTCATTTTCTTTTGAAAAGCGGGGTATCGGTCTCCGTCTGCATGATGGACGGAAAAGGGATTCTTCGGGGCAAACGGCGGCCATGCCGTAAATTCTCCCGTTTTTTCACCCAGAAATATCGCGCCGGTGTACCTTTGGAAAGCACGTATCGAAGTTCCAAATGCCAGGTCATCTTCAACCCCGTATTTCGACGGCTCGGTAAAAAGAACATCAAAACCGACGGCTTTAACACCACTGCGCCGGCAAAAATCGATAATCTTGCCATAAACCTCCCGGGGCCAGGGCCAGGCGAGATCATTGACCTGTTTTCCCCAATCCAGGCTGTCTTGGTCCAGAAGAATGACGCGGATTTTATTATCGAAAACCGGTGCCGGAAAAACATCCGCCAGTAAATTCACACGCCAATCCCAACTTTTGAGTTCCCACAGATCCAGCCAGCCTGGCAGCCAAAGGAACAGGGTCAAAACCAAGCCGACGAAAGCGGCTAGGATGCCCTGGATCAGACGGCGTATGCCCGGCCATTTCAAGATGGTTTGCATGAATGATTGCATCAAAGGTTATTCTTTGCCTGCTCCAAAAATCTTTTCTGCCGGGCCGAGTTGATTGTATACAGACCGCTCACTGAATAGGATTTCGATATTTCGGCAATTCTGCTCTCCGGCTTCGGATGCGTTTTATTAAAGTCGTGTTTATCCGGCTTAAATCGCTGCCGCATGTTCTGCAGAACACTGATCAAAGCTCCTTGACTGTAACCGAGCTTTCCCAGAATGACCATGGCCCCTTGATCGGCCCTGAATTCTTGGCTTTGTGAATAGCCGTTGGTGATGAGGGTGGTGGTAATATCCTTGATTGACCCTTCAAATAGATCTGTCAGCTCTTTATTGTCCCGCAGTTGATCTTGCAGCGCCTCCTCCAGAATTGCCGTCAAGAAATGGGTCACCCTCTCCTGACGAATGGCTTGCAGACCGTGTTTGAATTGGACGTGGGCAATTTCATGGGCAATGACCGCGGCAATTTCATCTTCCGTTTTACAGCAGCGCAGCAGTCCCTTAGTCAAAAAGATCAATCCTCCCGGTGCGGCAAAAGCATTGATTTCGTCCGAATCAAGAGCCAGGACGTGGTAACCGCCAAAAGTTTCGGGGCGCGTGGAAACCAAGGAACAGGCTTTCCCAATTAAATTGAGATAATGAGTTAACTGCTGATTATCATAAGGCTTATACTGCGACAGGATATTGGCGGCGACGGATCGGCCCAGATAATATTCCTGTTCCGGTGTTATATCCTCAAATGTTTTGGACAGGCTATCCACGGTCTTTTTAATGTTGCCGGCCTCTTGTTCGTCAATTTTGCCCGACATGACGCCAATCTGTGTTGCCACATCCGCGACAGGCTGTACCGTTTCACAGGAAAAAAGGCACAGGCTTAAGACAATCAGCAGCACCAAAATGGAAGCGCCTCTATTCCGTATCAGCTTGTGTTTATTCATCTGTACCTCCATCTTCGAGCGACAGACTTCCATTGATCACGAATTTCTCCAATTCCTCGATGTCGGGAGATATTCTTTCCATTTTATCCACCCATGCATAATCCAAATTCTGATGATCTAAAGCGTATTCCCCCTCGATTTTCTGGTTAAATCCTTTTCCGGCAAGGGCAACCTCTTGGGCTGAAGACTGCCCTGACTTCGCTCGATCGCCGGATTTCAGGATTACTCTTACCGGCGACAGGGCTGACCCGTGCATCCAACCCTCGGTCTTGTCGGCAATGTTTCTTTTGACCTTCATCCATCCCTTTTTTTCAGTCAGGACCGTTACTTTCTCACCGTATGCAGGCCTAGTCATAATTTTACCCAGAAACGAAGGCGTGGAGCGGATCTGCGCCTGTTTGACCTGAACGATCATGGCTTTCTGGGCCTGAACCGGGGTTATCAGCATCAAAGTCGCCGTGCATAGAACAAATACGAAAACCGTTAAAATAGACCTGGTAGGTATCATAATTTTTACTCCTGAATTCTCATCGTTGCCTTCTATTTCTCTTGACGAACCACCGCAAAAAGATTAACTAGTCGCTATATTGTTTACGGGAGTGTATGAAGACCAAAACCATCACATACATATATTAACCATGCCGGATTTTTTTCTATAGTATCACATCTTACTCATGATTCAACTTTTCCTTCATCCTTGCCTGTGATGATTATATGATCGATAAAAAATTGAAAGACCGTATATTTCACCGCATCGATAGCTATGTCGATGACATGATCGATTTGCAGATCAGTTTAACCGGGATTCCCGCCCTGTCTCCAGATAATCAGGGTACCGGTGAAAAGGAAAAGGCCGATTTTCTGCGCCAATACCTCATTCAAGCCGGTTTTTCTGATATTGCAGAAATCAACGCTCCGGATCATCGGGTGCCCAGCGGCTGTCGCCCCAACCTTCTGGTCTGTTGTCCAGGCAAGAACACACAACGCAAAATCTGGATCCTGACCCATACGGACATCGTTCCACCCGGCGAAATCGGTCTTTGGTGTAATGATCCCTATCGGGGCTATGTCAAGGATGGTTGTGTTTACGGCCGCGGTACGGAGGACAATCAACAGGATTTGGTCGCCTCGCTTTTCGCCGCCAAAGCTTTTCTGGATGAGGGAATTGTACCTGAAAATTCTATAGGTTTGTCCTTCGTTGCCGACGAAGAAACGTCAAGTCGCTGGGGGTTGGATTATGTCCTCCAGCATCCTCAAAACCCTTTTACGAAAGAAGATTGGATTGTCGTCCCGGATTCCGGCGAACCGGACGGCAGCGCCATTGAAATCGCGGAAAAGAGTATCCTCTGGCTTCGCTTCACCACAAAAGGTGTTCAGTGTCA
>CAZTYA010000112.1:0-6394 GCA_964617255.1 uncultured Syntrophales bacterium | reverse complement strand
AGGAAGAGGAAAAGAATATTTTAAATACGGATCTCAAGGAAACCATTAAGGAACTGTCCGCCATCGACGGCGCCTTCGTTCTCCAGAATAACGGGGTGGTGGTGACGGCGGGACGGCATCTGAGTGCGGCCCTGGAAAGCAAGGATTTTCCCCAGGGGCTGGGGAGCCGCCATATCGCGGCGGCGGGAATCACGAGTATTACCGATGCCGTGGCCATCGTCATTTCCGAGTCGACGGGCACGGTCAGTGTATTTAAAAACGGAAACATCTTTGTGCGGATTGAAAAGCCCACAGAGTAGGAGGAACCATGCGTTTTGATAAGTTTACTTTGAAAGTACAGGAGGGCCTTCAGGAGGCCCAGAGCATAGCCGGACAGTATGGCCAGCAGGCCATCGAAGCGGAGCATCTGCTCTTGGTGCTTCTGGCGCAGGAGCAGGGTATTGTCGCGGAGATTCTCAAGAAAATGGGCGTCGATCCGGCGAGGGTGGAAGACGAATTGAAAAAATCGCTGGACAAGCTGCCCAAAATATACGGCGGTGGAACGGGACAGGTCTATCTGGGCCCCCGGTTGAACCGGTTGCTGGATCGGGCCACGCAGGAAGCCGCCCGGATGAAGGACGAGTACGTCAGCGCCGAACATGTCCTGGTCGCCATGGCGGAAGAGAAGGAAGGCATTGAAGCCCTGCGGAAAAACGGCGTGACGAAGGACGGCATCTTCAAGGTACTCCTCGACATCCGTGGGAACCAGCGGATTACCGATCCCAATCCGGAGGAAAAGTACCAGGCCCTCAAGCGTTATGCCAGGGATTTCAATGAGCTGGCAAGGAAGGGTTCCTTCGACCCGGTAATCGGCAGGGATGAAGAAATCCGCCGGATCATGCAGGTTCTGTCCCGGCGTACCAAGAACAACCCGGTTTTAATCGGGGAACCTGGCGTCGGCAAGACCGCCATTGTCGAAGGCTTGGCCCAGCGGATCGTGAACGGTGATGTGCCGGAAAATCTGAAAAATAAGCGGGTGATCGGTCTCGATATCGGATCGCTCATCGCCGGAGCCAAATATCGCGGCGAGTTCGAGGAACGCCTGAAGGCGGTCCTGAAGGAAGTGACGAGCGCTGAGGGCGAAATTATTCTCTTCATCGATGAGATTCACACAGTCGTCGGGGCCGGGGCTGCGGAAGGGGCTGTCGATGCCTCCAACATGCTCAAGCCCGCCCTGGCCCGGGGCGAACTGCGCTGCGTCGGCGCCACGACCTTAAACGAGTACCGCAAGCATATCGAAAAAGACCCGGCTCTCGAACGCCGGTTCCAGCCGATCCTGGTTAAGGAACCGACGGTTGAGGATACGATTGCTATCCTCCGGGGGCTCAAGGAACGCTATGAGGTGCACCACGGGGTCCGCATCAAGGACGTGGCCATCATCGCTGCGGCGACCCTGTCCAACCGCTATATCAGCGACCGGTTCCTGCCGGACAAGGCCGTGGATTTGATCGACGAGGCCGCGTCCCGGTTAAGAATCGAACTGGACAGCATGCCTGCGGAGATCGATGTCATCGACCGCAAGGTTATTCAACTGGAAATTGAACGGCAGTCTCTGAAAAACGAGACAGACCCGACATCGGTCGAACGCCGGGACAAGATTGATCAGGAATTGGCGGAGTTAAAGGAGACGATGAACCGGATGAAACTCCGCTGGTCGTCGGAAAAGGAAATCATCAAGAAGATCCAGCAGATCAAGGGTCAAATGGAGGCCCTCAAAACGGATGAACTCAACGCCCAGCGGGACGGAAACCTCGCCCGGGTGGCCGAAATACGCTATGGGAAGATGGTGGAGCTGAACCAGGAACTGGAAAAGGACCAGGCGCAGCTTGAAACCTTACAGAAAGAAAACGCCATGCTCAAGGAAGAGGTGGACGCGGAAGACGTGGCGGAGGTGGTGGCCAACTGGACCGGCATTCCCGTGGCCCGGATGCTGGAAAGCGATGTGAATAAGCTGATCCACATGGAAGAACGGCTCAAATTGAGGGTTGTCGGCCAGGACGAGGGTATCGCCGCCGTTTCCAGCGCGCTCCGCAGGGCCCGATCGGGTCTCCAGGACCCCAACCGGCCCATCGGCTCGTTCATCTTCCTCGGACCGACGGGTGTGGGAAAAACCGAGCTGGCAAGAGCCCTGGCGGAATTCATGTTCGACAACGAGCAGTCCATGATCCGCATCGACATGTCGGAGTACATGGAAAAGCATTCCGTGGCCCGCCTGATCGGTGCACCTCCGGGTTATGTGGGATACGATGAGGGAGGCCATTTGACCGAAGCCGTGCGGCGGCGACCCTATGCGGTCCTTCTGTTCGACGAGATTGAAAAGGCCCATCCCGACGTCTTCAATATTCTGCTTCAGATTCTCGATGACGGTCGTCTTACCGACGGCCACGGCCGGACGGTGGATTTTAAGAACACGATCGTCATCATGACTTCCAACGTTGGCGGTCAGTGGCTCCAGGACCAGAAGCTGGACGAAGAGGAAAAACGCCAGCGCACCATGGATACGTTGAAGGCAACCTTCAAACCGGAATTCCTGAACCGGATCGACGACATCATCACGTTCCGGCCCCTGGGGATCGAGGACATCGACCGGATCATCCTCATCCAGCTCGGCCTGATTCAGAAACGGCTCGACGAGCGCAAGCTGGTCATCGAATTGACAGAGAAGGCGAAACATTATATAGCGCAAGAGGGTTACAGCCCCGTTTATGGCGCACGGCCCCTGAAGCGGGCTCTTCAGAAATTCATCCTCGATCATCTGGCGCTGAAAATTCTCGATGGGACCTTCAAGGAAGGCGATAACATTTTGATCGATCTCGATAAGCAGGGAGCGATCGTTTTTAAGAAGAAATAAAATAAGGAGTGTAAATATATGAATACATTGAGGACCGTGTTTTTGCTGGGCGCGCTGACGGGCCTCCTGATGCTGATCGGAGGGTACTTCGGCGGCCAGACAGGTGTGGTCATCGCGTTTGTTTTCGCCATGATCATGAACTTCGGCAGTTACTGGTTTTCCGACAAGATCGTCCTGCGGATGTACAATGCCCAGGAGGTGACGGAGACCCAGGCGCCGGAATTTTACCGGCTGGTGAAGGACCTGGCCATGAAGGCTTCCATGCCTATGCCCAAGGTGTACATCATTCCCCAGGATACGCCCAATGCGTTCGCGACGGGGCGAAACGAAAACCACGCCGTGGTCGCCGCGACGGAGGGGATTCTTCGAATCCTCAACCGGGATGAACTGGAAGGGGTTATGGCCCACGAACTGACCCATATCAAAAATAAGGATATGCTCATTGGTTCCATCGCGGCGACGATTGCCGGCGCGATTGTCATGCTGGCCAACATGGCCCAGTGGGCGGCTATCTTTGGCGGCCTGGGCGGCCGGGATGATGAAGGCGAGGGAGGTGGCGGAAACATGATCGGCCTCATTGTGATGGCGATCCTGGCGCCGCTGGCGGCGACGGTCATTCAAATGGCCATTTCCCGGTCCCGTGAGTACATGGCCGACAGCGGAGGCGCGAAAATATCCGGGAAACCTTACGGTCTGGCCAGCGCCCTGGAGAAGATTTCCCGGGCGTCGCATCAGATTCCCATGGAGGCGAATCCTCAGACGGCTCACATGTTCATCGTTAATCCGCTTTCGGGCCGCGCGCTGATGAACCTCTTCAGCACCCATCCGCCGGTGGAGGAAAGGGTGGCCCGGCTGAAGCGGATGATGCCGGGGCGGTAAAAGAAGCCCCGCTCATCGTCCTTTGGAAGACAGGGGTAATTCAATCCGATGATCGTCACCCGCCCGGTTTTTGCCGGGCGGGTGATTTATAAAAAGAGAGGGTGGAGGTTCTCATGGCTGAAGAAAAACAGGAGAAGGGGTTCGTCATCCGGGATAAAAGACATTTTGACGAAGAGGGGAATGTGCGTCCGGAAGATTCAGCGACGCCTCCACCGGAGGAGTCTGCGGAAGAACTTTTTAAGGAAGAGACCAAGCCGGGTCCGGACGGCGGGGAGGAAAAAACACCGGAGGACGCCTACCCGGAGGTCGATTTTATCGGCTTCATCATATCTCTGAGTACAACGGCCATGTACCATTTCGGCGACATTCCCGATCCCTACACCCAGAAACGTGAAAAAAACCTGGCGGCGGCCAAACAGACGATCGACATCCTTAATATTATATACGAGAAGACCCGGGGAAACCTCGACGAGCAGGAAAAACAACTTCTGGAAGAAGCCCTTTATGAATTGAGGATGCGCTTTATCAAGGAAAAAGGCACGCCATGATTGAGGTTTTTTCTCCGGCCAAGGTCAATCTCCATCTCCGGGTACTTCGAAAACGGCCGGACGGCTACCATGACATTGCCACCCTGATGCAGAAAATCAGCCTCCGGGACACCATGGTGTTTTCCCAACGGGAAGAAGATATCGTCATCCGATGTCCCGGTTACCCCCAATTGGCAAGGGAAGATAATATTGCATACAGGGCCGTCAAGGCCCTTTTTGCTGCAGCCGGCTGCCGGACCGGTGTGGAAATCGTCCTTCATAAAGCCATTCCGATAGGTGCAGGACTGGGCGGCGGCAGTTCCAACGCCGCCACGACCCTGATCACCCTGAACGATATGCTGCACCTTAATCTTTCCCGTGACGAACTGATGAAAATCGGCGCCCGCCTCGGGGCCGATGTGCCGTTTTTCATCTACGGCGACCGGGCCTGGGCCTTCGGTATCGGTGACCGCCTGGAACCCGCTGCTGACCTGCCGCCCCTGTGGTTTGTTCTTGTCAATCCACGCTTCGAGCTCTCTACGGCGCGGGTCTATCAGGGGCTTAATTTAACGTTGACAAACCAACCAATAAATTATAGCATCCCCCGATTTTCTACGATAACCGATGTAGTAGAAGGTCTGCATAATGATTTGGAAAAGGTCTCCCTCGCTCTCTACCCTGTGCTGCAAGAACTCAAGAATCGCCTGATGGGGGTGGGTGCCCGGGGAGCATTGATGTCGGGAAGCGGACCTACGGTTTACGGGGTCTTCGACCGGGAGCGTGAAGCGCTGCAGGCTGTAGACATCTTGAAAGAGAACGAAAACTGGTTTGTCACTGCCGCCTGTTCCTTGTGAGCCTCCGGAAAGCCTTTCCCGCATGAGTGGAAGACCGTTTTGGGGCGTCGTCAAGCGGTAAGACACAAGATTTTGGTTCTTGCATTCGGAGGTTCGAATCCTCCCGCCCCAGCCATATACCTTCGTTATTGAAAGGGAGTTCCATGCTCGAGCGAATGAGAATATTCTCCGGTAACGCCAATATCGCCCTGGCGGAGAAAATTTGCCGGTATCTGGGCGTACCCCTGGGGAAAGCCAATGTTACGACTTTCAGCGACGGCGAAACCCGGGTGGAGATCAACGAAAATGTCCGGGGCATGGATGTTTTTATCGTCCAGCCCACCTGCCCCCCCGTCAATGTCACCCTGATGGAACTGCTCATCATGATCGACGCCATGAAACGGGCCTCTGCCGACCGGATTACCGCGGTGATCCCCTATTACGGTTACGGACGTCAGGACCGTAAAGTCGCCCCCCGGGCGCCGATTTCCGCGAAGCTCGTCGCCGATCTGATCCACACGGCCGGCGCCAACCGGGTCCTGGCGATGGATCTCCATGCCGGTCAGATTCAGGGCTTCTTCGACATTCCCGTGGATAATCTCTTCGCAACACCGGTGCTTTTGGAATATATGCGGAACAATTACCAGGACAACATGGTCATCGTTTCTCCCGATACGGGCGGTGTCGAAAGAGCCCGGGCCTTCGGGTCCCGTCTTGGATCGAGTCTGGCCATCATCGACAAACGCCGGGAAGGCCCGAACGAAGCCCAGGTGATGAATATTATCGGTAACGTCGAGGGGAAGAAAGTCGTTCTGCTGGACGATATGGTGGATACGGCGGGGACGGTTGTACAGGCCAGCAGGGCTTTGGAAGCTGCGGGGGCATTGGAGGTTTCTGTATGCTGTACCCATCCGGTTCTGTCCGGACCCGCGATCGATCGCATCGAAGAGTCGAATCTCAAGGAAGTCATCGTCACGGATACGATTCCGCTCCACGATCGGGCTAAGGCATGTAAACGCATCAAGGTCCTGTCCGTGGCGGGGCTTTTGAGCGAGGCGGTCAGAAGAATTTATTACAACGATTCCGTCAGTTCGCTGTTTATTTGAAATAGACGGGACGGATCGCAGAAAGAGAAAGCCGTCTATCCAGCAACAGCGGGGTGGAATTAAAGAAAGCCCCTGTTGGCGGCAAGAAAGTCGGTTAAGATTTTAAGCTTGGCCTGATGGGGGAGATAGGGGGTGAAGCTGATTGTTGGATTGGGAAAT
>CAZTYA010000111.1:0-6416 GCA_964617255.1 uncultured Syntrophales bacterium | reverse complement strand
AACGACAGTGATCTTTGGGGAGTAAAAGATTATTGGGCAACACCTATACAGTTCCTTTGCAAGGGTGCAGGGGATTGTGAAGACTTTGCCATTGCCAAGTATTTCACCCTGAAAGCGATGGGGATTTCCGAGTCAAGACTCAATGTTACCTATGTTAAAGCCATTCACTACAATATGCCTCACATGATTCTTACCTATTACAAAAAACAGGGTGCTGAACCACTTATTCTCGATAATTTAATTGATACGATCGAACTCGCTTCAAAGCGTAACGACCTGGTTCCCATCTTTACGTTTAATGGTACGGGACTGTGGCTGGCCCATCAGAGAGGGCAAGGGAAGCTTGCCGGTTCCAGCAGCAGAATAACGCCCTGGAACGATCTGCTGCAGAGAATGTCAGATAACAATATCTAATTGGGGGCAAAACGAATGACCCTATACCGACAGCTTATAATTTTCACCCTATGTCTCTTTTTTGTTTTGTTTACAGGAAGTTGGCTGGCGAAATTTGAAAGTACGCGGTCTTTTCTCATCAGTCAGCTTGAATCTCATGCACAAGACACCGCGACTTCATTGGGTTTGTCCATTACGACGTCCGTTGCCGATAAAGACATGCCCACCGTTGAATCGATGATTAATGCGGTGTTCGATCGCGGTTATTATGAATCGATCCGCCTGGCCGATAACGAGAACAGAACAACTTTGGCGAGAAATCTTAAAGTCACCATCGAAAACGTCCCCCAATGGTTTATTGCCCTGGTACCCTTAAAAACACCGGAAGCGACGGCCAATCTGATGGCCGGCTGGCGGCAAGTGGGCACCATTCATGTGAAGAGTCATCCCGGCTATGCCTACAACACCCTTTGGGAAGATGTCCTGCGCATGACGCTTTGGTTTATCGCCTGCGGCATTCTGGTCTTGTTTGGCGGCGCCCTGGGCCTGCGCGTGCTTTTGAAGCCCCTGACCCGCGTCGAGGAGCAGGCCAATGCCCTCTGCCGGAAGGAATACGAAATCCAGGGACGCCTGCCCTGGACAAAGGAGCTCCGGTCGGTGGTTCAGGCGATGAACCGTATGACACTTAAAGTACGCGAGATGTTTGAAGAACAGGTGGCGACAGCCGAAAGTATGCGTGAACGCGCCTACAGCGACCCGATCTCGGGATTGGGAAACCGTCGCTATTTCGACGGTCAGGTCAATGCGTATCTGGAAAAACCGGAGTCCCCGAAAAAAGGCCTGATCTTTCTCCTGCAAATCCATGATCTCGCCGGTTTGAACCAGAGCCGGGGCTTTCAGGCGGGAGACGAACTCCTGAAAAGGGTAGGGGCTCTCCTGAAAGATTGCTGTTCAGCTTATGAAAACACGATTCTCGCCCGGTTGACGGGCGGCGATTTTGCCGGCTTTATCCCCGACGCTCTTGAATTCGAGGCAGACGCAATCGTCGCAAAAACAACGAACCAGTTGCGGCAGGTCGCAACGGAAAAGATTTCCCTGACGGACAACGTCGCCCACGTCGGCGTCGCCCTCTTTGACGGACCGGTCACCCTGGCCCGGCTTCTGTCGGAAGCGGACGCCGCATTGGCCTCGGCGACTCAGATCGGGCCCAACGCCTGGAGCATTCGCACAATAGGGTCGGAAAGCGATAAAATGCCCATGGGGCAACTGCAATGGAAGGCATTGCTGGAAAAAACCTTCCGGGAAGAAAAAATTAGCCTGGATGCCCAGCCGGTTGTCAAAACGCAGGAAATCGATCATGTCTTGCATCTGGAGATTTTTTCACGAATTATTCAGGAGAATGGAGAATTTATAATCGCCGCATCATTCATGCCCTTCGCCGAGCGGTTGCATCTTGTATCCGCTTTGGATCGTATGGTCATTCAGAAAATCGCCGCTTTTGACCGGAAACGCTTGCCTGTAGAGACCGTTGCGGTCAATGTTTCCGCCGCATCGCTTCAGGATGCGTCGTTCAGACAGTGGATTGAGAACCTGTTGCCCAATTTGCCGTCATTCACCCCACGTCTGATCTTTGAATTTACGGAACTGGGGGCCGTTCAGAATTTGGAGCTCCTGCGTGAATTCAGCAGCTTTGTCCGAAAGCACGGTCATGCCATCGGCCTCGATCATTTCGGTCAGAGCTTCAGCCATCTGGGGTATCTGCAATCCCTCCGCCCCGAATATGTGAAGATTGACCGGGCCTATACGGGAGAACTGAAGGAAGAAGAAAACGACAGCCGCTTTTATATCCGTGCTCTGTGCAGCGTCGCCCACAGTATTGACGTGTCCGTTATTGCCGAAGGCGTGGAAACCGAAGCGCAATATCGACTTTTGAAGGAATTTAATCTTGATGCCGTAAAGGGATATATGATTGGAAGACCCAAACCGGTCGAGGCTTTCCTCGATAATCGGCCTTGATGGAAGGCGTCCCAGGTCGAATCCTTCTGAAGGATCGGACCCGGGCAGGCAGAGACGGATTGTTCTTTGAATGAAAAACAGCGAGATATTAATCAGTTAAGTCTTAAACCCCGGTTTGTCAGATGATATCATCCACGGTGAGGATGCTGTGCGTAGCATATTTTTCTCGGATCTTCTTGCGCTCCATGATTTTTTCCTGCGCTTTTTCGGGAAGTTCCGTGAAAATAATGACATTCTTGCGAATCAAAAGATCAACCATGTCCTCCAGGAGGCGGATAAACCCCATATCGGATATGGTCAACAGCGTCTGCCAGGACTCGCTGGTGGCGTTCTGTTCGAGGAAATCAAGAACTTCCTGATCAACGGACGTTTTCTGCTCCGTGGCATTTTCCTGAGGATTGTTGTGCAACGCGATGATATTCCCTTCGTCATTCCGTTCGACATAAAGCATAATGGTTCTCTCCGATTTTTTTATTATTGGATTGGCGATGAAATTTGTATATACAGATAGCACATTCAATGCCACATGAAAACAAAACTGTTAACTTGTCTTGGTATTAAATTTGCTCTGGAACAAAGAAAGATTATTCATATCAAACACGCATTATAAATAATGAGGAAAGAAAGAATCTATGGCCGAAGAAAAAGTACTCGAACAAGTAAATGAATGGCAAATTGGCGAAGAAATTGACCGGCATGCCGATCCTCTGCTCGATTGCCTGTTGCAGATCAGCAAAATTCACGGTCGACCCGCCACGAGAACCGGCCTCAGTTCAGGATTGCCCCTGGTAAACAACCGGCTAACCGTTGAAATATTTGCCCGGGCTGCCGCACGGGCGGACTTATCGTCCCATATCGTCGGTAAGCCCCTCGAAGAAATATCAACCCTGCAGCTTCCCGCGATCCTGCTGCTGAATGACAGACAGGCTTGCGTATTGATCGATGTCATCGATGAAGGCAACAAACTCAAGGTGCTCCTGCCCGAAACCGGTATGGGGGAAAAGATCATCCCCAGGGAGGATTTGGAGAAAATCTATACGGGTTATGCAATCTTTGTTAATCCCAAGTACCGGGTGGAGCGAAAATCCCTGGATGACATCGGCGCCGGTTCGACCACACACTGGTTCTGGGGCACGATATGGGAGTCCTGGCGAATTTACCGGGATGTGCTCCTTGCGGCCTTCCTCATCAACGTTCTGGGATTGGTCGGCACCTTTTATGTCCTCAATGTTTACGACCGGGTGATCCCCAACAGCGCCTATGAAACCCTATGGGTGTTGTCGATCGGCGTAACGATCGTTTACATCTTCTCCGTCATCATGCGGGCGCTCCGCAGTCATTTTATTGACGAGGCCGGCAAGAAAACAAACCTGAAACTTTCTTCGATGATTCTGCAGAAGGTGCTGGATTTGAAAATGGAGGCGCGACCGCAATCCATCGGTTCTTTCACGAACAATCTGCAGGAATTCGAAAGCATCCGGGATTTTATCACGTCGTTTTCCATAACCGCCCTGATCGACATTCCGTTCATGCTGATTGGCCTTCTGGTTGTCTGGTATATCGGCGGGCCTCTTGTGTTGCCGTTTATTTTAGCTATTGTCTGTTTACTCGGTTATTCGTATTTCGTTCAGAAGCCCCTGCAGGACGCCGTCGAAAGATCGGTCAAGGCATCGGCCCAGAAAAACGCCATTTTAGTTGAAGGCGTCGCCGGACTGGAAACGATCAAGATGCTCGGGGCGGAAAGCCAGATCCAGCGTGCATGGGAGGAATCTGTCGGTTTTATTGCGAAATGGAGTACCCGTTCGCGCTTTCTTTCTTCATCCGTTCAGGATGCCGCCTTCTTTATTCAGAGCACGGTTGTTGTGATCGTGATTATCGGCGGCGTGTACATGATTACAGAGGCAAAACTGACCCAGGGTGGATTGATTGCCCTGGTCATCCTTTCGCGGCAGGTCCTTGCGCCCATGGCCCAGGTGGTGAATCTTGCGACACGTTATCACCGCTGCAAGGAAGCCCTGAAAACGCTTGACGATATTATGAAGTTGCCGGTCGAACGTCCGGCGGGGAAGAGCTTCGTTTTGAGATCCCGTTTTGACGGGGCCATCGGCGTGAAGAATCTTTCTTTTGCCTACCCGGGTCAGTCGAACAAGGTTTTGAATAACATCAGCCTCGACATCAAAGCCGGAGAAAAGGTCGGCATTATCGGCCCTGTCGGTTCCGGAAAGACAACTCTCGGCAAGCTGATGTTCGGTCTGTTTGAACCGACCAACGGTATGGTCACGATGGATGGGACCGACATCCGGCAGATCGATCCGGCCGAACTTCGCCATTTTATCGGCTACGTCCCGCAGGATATTGTCCTGTTCAAGGGCACCGTTCGTGACAATGTCACCATGGGCACCCACGATGTCGACGACCAGACCGTGCTGCGCGCCGCAGATTTGACGGGCGTTTACAGTTTTGTTAAAAATCACCCTCTCGGTTTTGACATGGAAGTTCAGGAATTCGGCAGGGGGCTTTCCGGCGGCCAGCGGCAATGTGTGGTCCTGGCCCGGGCGCTGCTGCTTGATCCGCCGATTCTTGTCCTGGACGAACCGACCAGCAATATGGATAATCGAAGCGAAATTCGTCTGAAGAACAATCTGTCGAAGATCGTCAAAAATAAAACCTTGATCCTGATTACCCACCGGGCATCGCTTCTGGAGATGGTGGACCGCCTGATTGTCATCGACAACGGCACCATCGTCGCCGACGGGCCCAAGACCTTTGTTATTGAAGCCATGAAAAAAGGCCAACTTAATATTTAGCAGGAGATAAAAATTGTCCGAACCAGCAAAAAAAAGAAAAATCAATGAGCTTTTCCGACGGATGCCGGAGGAAGTGCCGGACCACATCACGGATATTCGTAATGCCATTATGGCCCAGTCGCCACGGGGCGGTCATTTGATCCTTTATGCAAGTGTGGCGCTCTTTTTTATTTTTATAATCTGGGCGGCTTTTTCAGAGGTGGAGGAATCCACGCGCGGGGAAGGGAAGGTGATCCCCTCCAGCCACATCCAGGTTGTCCAAAACCTGGAAGGAGGCATCATATCGGAAATAAAGGTGAACGTGGGCGACATGGTTAAAAAAGGCCAACTTCTGCTCCGGATTGATGAAACCCGTTTTGCCTCGTCGTTTCAGGAGAACCGCGCCAAATATCTGGCCGACAAGGCCAAGGCGGCGCGCCTGCAGGCGGAAGCAACCGGAACGCCTTTCCGGGTTCCCGAAGAAGTCTTGAAGGAAAAGCCGGATATCGCCGCGTTGGAGCAGCAGCTCTATCAATCGCGCATGATTGAACTCAATTCCAGTTTGAGCATCAAAAGGCAGCAGGCCCAGCAGCGCAGTATTGAATTGCAGGAACTGAAAACGAAACTGGAGGAACTGACCCGTACCAATGCCCTGCTGCAGAAGGAATTGAAAATGACGAAACCGCTGGTGTCTGTCGGGGCGGTGTCCGATGTGGAAATCCTGCGACTGGAACGTGAAGTAAGCCAGAAAGAAGGAGAAATTGCCGCGATCCGACATGAAATTCCCCGGGCCCAGTCGAAGTATCAGGAGGCCATGATGGCGATTCAGGAGATGAACCTGAATTATTCCAACAAGTCCAAGGCGGAATTCAATGAAGTGCTGGCTCAGGTCGATGAATCCTCCAGTACGTCCCTGGCGTTGAAAGACCGTCTGGATCGCACGGCGGTGCGCTCTCCCGTGAACGGTACGGTGAATCGACTCCTGGTGACGACGATCGGCGGTGTCGTTCAGCCCGGTATGGACCTGATTGAAATCGTTCCCCAGGAGGGAAGCCTCTTGATCGAAGCCAAGATCAAACCCTCCGACATCGCTTTTCTCCGCCCGGGACAAGAGGCAAGCATTAAATTTACCGCTTACGACTACACAATTTACGGCAGTCTTAAAGCCAAACTTGAACATATCAGCGCCGACAGTATTACAGACGACAAGGGCAACAGTTT
>CAZTYA010000110.1:0-6501 GCA_964617255.1 uncultured Syntrophales bacterium | reverse complement strand
GACGCCTTGCCTGTTTTTGCCGGTTAAACTTCGCAGCTATTTATCACCAATCAGCCGTATCTGCAATAAAAACATAGCGAATGATTATGTTGGCGGCAATTTGACAGAGGGGTAATTCCCATGGCGATTTTTCGCGTCCTGTTATAAAACATCGCATCAATATAAATTATTGCGCAAGGGGAGTTCTGATGCCAGCATATCTGGAATCGGCGGTGTCCATGGCCCGGCAGGCGGGCTTGCTTCTGAAGGAGAAATTCGACCAGCCTCACACGATCGAGTACAAGGGACAGATCAATATCGTCACCGAAGCCGATCACGCATCGGAGGCGCTTATCATGGCCCGTATCCGGGAGACGTATCCGGACCATGACATCCTGACGGAAGAATCCAAAGGCATCGCCACGGGGGCCGATTTTCGCTGGATCATCGATCCTCTGGACGGGACGACGAACTATGCCCACGGCTACCCCGTCTTTTGTGTCTCCATCGCCCTGGAAAAGAAAGGGGAGATTTGCTGCGGCGCCGTTTACAACCCCATGCTGGATGAAATGTTCTCCGCGGAAAAGGGCGGCGGTGGCTTCCTCAATGGTAAGACCATCCATGTTTCCGGGACGCATGACCTGTCAAAAAGTCTCCTGGCGACGGGATTCCCCTACGACGTCCGGGACAGCCTCGATAACAACATCAATTATTTCAATCATATGGCCGTAAACGTCCAGGCCATCCGGCGTGCAGGGGCCGCGGCTTTGGATATGTGCTATGTTGCCGCCGGTCGCTTCGACGGTTTCTGGGAGTTGAAGCTCATGCCGTGGGACACCGCCGCCGCCTGGCTGATAGTCAGGGAAGCCGGAGGCTGTGTAACGGACCTTTCCGGAGGGAATTTTTTCCTGGATGCACCCCATGTGCTGGCCTCCAACGGAATCATCCATGAGGCGATGATGACCATCCTGTCTCAAGCGCGACATGGGGGAGGACAATAAAACCAACCACCTGTGATGATATGGACATGGCCGGCGCAGGGGTCCGTATTATTCTCATTAAGCCGCTCTCATCATTTATGTAGATCACCGAAAAAATTTTTCATCACCATTTCAGGGTCATCTTGACAAGACAAAATCGGTGACTATATTACCCCCCGTAAGGGAGATGATCAAGCATATTAGTATGTTATATCATTTCAGGCGTGGTGCGTCCGCGCACGGAAAACAGAATAAATACATAAAAAAATCTTAACAAGGAGGTATGCGTTATGTTTTGACCCACAGTTTGGAGATTCGGCAGAGTAACGGATCCATTTAGAGAAATGCAGCGCCTTCAGGGTGAAATGAACCGGCTTTTCTCTACGGTTGATCCCCAGATCAGTCAAGAGTATCCGCCGATCAATGTCTGGTTAGGGCAGGAGGATGTCATTGTCACGGCGGAGGCGCCCGGCATCGATCCGGCGGCCTGTGAGATTTCCGTGATCGGCGACACCCTGACCGTCAGCGGCAAGGTGGACCCCGAAATGCTGAAGGAAGGGGAAAGCTATCACCGGCAGGAGCGAAGTTACGGCAGTTTCAAGCGGGTGTTGCAGTTGCCTTTCCATGTCAATGCCGAGAAGGTCGAGGCGAAGTATGAGAAGGGGATTCTCAGAATCACGCTCCCCAGAGCCGAAGAAGACAAACCGAAGAAAGTGTCGATTCAGGCGGACTAAGCAAGAAAGGAGGAATCAGTCGTATGTCCAAAGAAACGAAAGAGCTGCAGAAGCAGTCGGCCCAGAGCCCGATGGAAACGGAGCGCACCCGTAACAGCAAGGTCTATGTGCCGAAAGTCGATATATACGAAACAAAGGAGGCGATCATCCTGGTGGCCGACATGCCCGGCGTCGATGAAAAAAGCGTCGATGTCGTGCTGGACAAGAACATCCTCACCATCTCGGGTACGGCGGAACCCCTGTCTTTTAAGGATTACTCCATCGGGTACTCTGAGTACGATGTGGGGGATTACCAGCGTGCCTTCACCATTTCCGACGAGGTGGACAAGGACAAAATCGAGGCGACCGTCAAAAACGGCGTCCTGCGGTTGACCCTGCACAAGGCGGAAAAGGTCAAGGCCAGAAAGATCGCCATCAAGGCCGCGTAGCGCGGAAACCGGTTTGTGAAAGGAGGAGAGATTATGGCGAAAAAAAATCTACTGCCTTCTTTATGGAAGGGCACCTCGGTGCCGGTCAGCAGGGTGGACAGTCCGTTTTCTTCTTTTCAGCAGCGGATGAACGATCTGTTCGACGATTTCTTCCGCGGTTTTCCCCTGGCGTCTCCCGGCGCCATGGATGATCGCATCGGCGCCTTTTATCCGTCCATCGACGTCAAGGAAGGCGACAGGGAAATCGTGGTGAAGGCGGAGCTTCCGGGCTTGGAAGAGAAGGACATCGAGGTCCTGCTGGCGGAGGATGCCCTGACCATCAAGGGCGAGAAAAAGGAAGAAAAGGAAGACAAGGGGAAAAATTACTACCATATGGAGCGGAGTTACGGTTCCTTCCATCGGGTCATTCCCCTGCCGGTCGAAGTCGATGCCAATAAAGTCGAGGCAGCCTTTAAAAACGGGGTGTTGAGTGTTGTCCTGCCGAAGACGGAGAAAGCCAAGGCGGCATGCAAGAAAATTAACATTAAAACCGAATAGGCGCCGGATTTGCCGGCGGTTAAAACACAAAAACCGGGAGCTTGGGAAACCTGCTCCCGGTTTTTCTTGTTTGCTCCTCTTTCAGATTTTACGGTGTATTCGTGACGGCAAAACGCCCCTTAAAAACTCGGTACTTCTCTTTCAAGGCTTTGCCAGGCATATGGTCGGTGACAGGATTGTCCCGTTCCCCAGATCGAGGCCCCCACCGTTTTCGGCGTAGCCGCTAATAAGGTACAGAAGTGTATTCAGCGGCATGGGATTCCGGCAGTCTCTTGTCAGAATCAGATTGGTGTTTTCATGTAGCGGACCCCGTGTAAGATATTGTGAGATGATCGACTTTGTTTCTTCCGATTTGGTATATTTGGATAACACCGGGCGGAGGTATTCCGGCGGGATGACCAGGATGTTACCTTGAATGATTTGCATCATGGTACCCGCTGGATAGTCTGTGCGTTCGCTTTGGGAGACTGCAGAAAGGGATTCCTTGGCGTAAATAATGACGGATGCATCTTCATTGATGACAACGTAGCGATAACCGATATTTTTCTGTGCTGTTTGTTTGGTGCGCTGGTCTCCCGTTTTCTTGCCCTTCGTGGCCGCCGGCGAAGCGGTACAAAGCATGGTTATGCAAAGAACAACCATCGTCAGTATGAACTTTTTTAACATATTTACCCCCCGTTTGAGTTTTTAACCGCATGTGTTCACGATGGTGAAGTGTACTGGCAAATTATTTCCTCTCCGGTTCTTCAGGCAACTGAGCCCCATGCCAGACGGCGACGATCCACACCGCATCCTCTTTGAGGCGATAGAAAAACCGGTATGGTCTTACGATTACTTCACGGAAAGGAAGATCGGGAAACTCCGGAATGACCCTTCCGGATTCCGGGAATGCCTTCAGCCGGGACAGCTTTTGCTCTGTCTTCCGGCGGAAGTCTGAGGCTGCCGCGGGATTATCCTTGTAAATGTAGGCAATTGCCTCAAAAAACTGACGGCGGCCTGTCGGCGTGAAAAGGATTCTCAAGGTTTCAAACCCGCAAGTAACCGGTCGGCTTCTTTTAACACCTCATCCAGGTCATGGCCGACACCCGCTTCAATTTCCTTTTCACCGCGTGCGAGCAAGCGCAGGATTTCCAACTTATGTTGGGCTTCTTCATAGGTTTCCATGCTGACCATGACGGCTGCTGCCCGGCCACGCTGTGTAATGAAAACCGGCTGGCCGGAGGTTGCCACCCCCTTGACGACCTCACTTGCGTTTTGCCGCAGATCGGAGATCGGTATGATTTTAGGTGCTTTTGTCATTGGATGTACCTTCTATTGTATGGTTATTGGTACTACCAACGGTGCAAATCGTCAAGTGCGATATTGTGTTTTATGAAATAGAGAAGTGTTTCTGGTGACGGAGGGGCAACCCTTGCGTTGCCCCCGATGCTTAACAACTTTTAGCTTGTCTGTATCAGCTTGACAAACACCGACCGGTTTCGGGGGCCGTCGAACTCGCAGAAGAACAGGGACTGCCAGGTGCCCAGGATGAGGTTCCCGTTTTCGAAGAAAACCGTCTGGGAAGAGCCCATGAGGGAGGCCTTCACGTGGGCGTCGGAATTGCCCTCGCTGTGGCGGTAATTGCCATGCAGAGGAACCAGTCGTTCCAGGGTGGCGAGGATATCCCGGGGTACGTCGGGATCGGCATTTTCGTTGATGGTCACCCCGGCGGTGGTGTGGGGGACATAGACCTGGCAGGTGCCGCTCTGGTATCCGGATTCTTTTAAAATAGACCGGATCTGGCCGGTGATGTCGATCATCTCGCAGCGGTTGCTCGTTCTAACGGAGAATTGTTTCAGCATGAGTTTACCCCCGATAAAAAGCTAAATAACGCTGGTCGTTCTTGCCGGGCGAGGAGATGGTCACACGATTCATTAAACTCATTTCGAGCGAATGCGAGAAATCTTGATCCACGGAAATAACAATACATAAAGATTTCTCCCTGCGGTCAAACGACAAGAATCTTGGTTATCATACGACCTCATGAAACGGCATCACGTTAAATTCATCCTGGATTCCGACTTTCGAGACTGTGTCGCAATGTCATCCTGAGGCGGTAGCCGAAGGATCTCTTTCTTCTAACAGGCTGAAATAATTAGATTCTTCGCTTTGCTCAGAATGACCACAAGTGTAAATGAGGCATTATGACACAGTCTCTTCGTCGGCATGACGGTAACGGATGCTTTACGCCGGTGTATTCATTCCCGCCAATCAGACCAAGACCTGTACGTCAATCCAACTGTCCTTCAAAAGCACCCGCTCCCCTTCAGGAATTTTGATGATCGCCGTCGCTCCGGCCATGTTTTTCAGGCGGCTTTGCGATACGAGAGGTTTTACCGTGACATGGCCGTTATTCTCGCTGAGTTCCGCATAGATGAACTGGGTCCAGCTTTTCTGCCCTCCGACCTCTTCCTGGAGGATCGCTTTGACGGTTGCCAGAGGCGTTGAAGGATAACCGGACATGGCGACAATGGCCGGAAAGGCGATCTGCAGGAACGCCATCTCATTGGACGGGGGACCACCCGGAAGACAAAACACAGGTTTCCCCTGCAACAGGCCGAAGGCCACGGCCTTGCCCGGACCGATTCGGACCCGGTGAAAATGGGGTTCCCACCCCAGCTCATCCAATACGCCCAGGGAGTAGTCCTTATCGCCTTCCCAGGCGCCGCCAATGGTCAGAATGGCGTCGCATTCACGCAGCAGTGTATCGACCGTTGCCCGAATCTGATCCGGCTGGTCCTTGATCACCTTCATGACCACGTCGATGCCCCGGAAGCGGAGAAAACCGGACAGGGTGACGAGGTTGCTGGCGAACAGCGCACCGGAACGGAAGGGTTCACCGGGGGCGAGAATCTCGTCGCCCGTGGCGATGATGGCCACCCGGGGAAGCTTGTAAACCTTGACAGCGTCGATGCCCGCCGCCGCAATGAGGCCCGCGTGACCTGCCCTCAGCACCTCGCCACGATGGACAATCTGTTCCCCCTCTTTTACATCGGTGCCCCGAATGAGGACATTACGACCCGGTTCGGCATCTGCCAGGATGATGATCTGGTCTCCGTTCTCTTTGGTGAATTCCTGAGAAACAACGGCCTCCGCCCCATCCGGCAGGGGAGCCCCGGTAAGGATCCGAATGGCTTGCCCCTTTCCAAGCCGGCAGGAGGATTTTTCGCCCGCCGACACGGTGCCGACAATGGGGAGCACCACCGGCTGTTCCTCGCTCGCCTGGGCCACGTCCTCCGAATAGATGGCGTAACCATCCTTGAGAGATGCCGTCAGGGAGGGGGAATTGATTTTCGAATAAATGTCATCCGCCGCCACCCGCTGAACGCATTCATGCACGGGCAAGACCTCCGTAGGCATCATGGGGATTTTATTGAGGGTTAATTCCAGGGCTTCGACAAGACCCAGCCATTGCTTTTCCATTTCTATCCTGCTTCCTTCCTTATTATATATCTCCCTGCAGTCGAGATGACCGCGGGCAAAATAGATTGCCCCGTTACCAGACCAGATCGATCTTTCCCTGCGGCGCAGCGGTGATCTCTCCGACGATGGCCGCATCCGTTAATCCTCCGGCGTGCATCTGACGCAGGAGCGCTTCCGCTTCTTCCGGACCCAGAATGATCAACAAACCACCCGCCGTCTGGGGATCGAACAGAATGTCGATCATCCAATCAGGACAGGCCGGATCGATGTTGACCTGCTCCGCCCGGTGACGCTTGTTCCTGATCGTGCCGGCAGGAATAATCATGTCGTCCAGGAGTTTTTTTAATTCCGGGAAATAGGGGACCTGCTGAGCATATATCC
>CAZTYA010000109.1:0-6506 GCA_964617255.1 uncultured Syntrophales bacterium | reverse complement strand
TCCTGAAATATTCACGATTCCACGAGTTAGTCAAGCCTCACCCCCTTTTCAAGACATGATGAATTATTTTTGTAATATGAAAAAAAATACTGGAAACATAGCTGTTCTGATCCTGTTGATTTTTTGTGCTTTCGGGTGTGTCCGGGATTACGTTAAGAGTGAGCCGAGGCAGGGATACTATTATGTCGTCAGGTCTGATGAGACGCTGTCCAGCATTGCCCGCGACCATCGGATGAGCGTGGAAGAACTGGCTGATGTGAACGAGCTGGATAAGTCGGCGGCACTTAAGGAAGGCAAGGTTTTATTTGTACCCCGGGAAGAGTCTGTAAAAAATCTAAGCAAGAGTAAAGAAGTCAAGTTAAAAGAAGTTTCTCCGGGCCCGAAACCCAAGAAGGAGACCTATACCGGGAAAACGGTGCGAAAAACAGAGACGGTAAAAAAAACCGATACGAAAAAAAGCACCAAAACCATTTTGACGCAAGAAAATGTGAAGATAAAACAGAAGGACAGTGCCAAACCGATCACGCCGAGCAAAGACACCGATGGCATTCAAAAAGGAAAGTTTTCCTGGCCCCTTAGAGGAAAAGTGATTTCGAAATATGGACCGCAGACCAACGGAATGTTCTACAACGGTATCCGAATCGAAACGCGGAAAGAATCTTCCGTTGTCGCATCGGCCGGAGGTCAGGTTATTTTTTCCGCGTTGCTCAAAGATTATGGGGAAACAGTCATCATTAAGCATGATCAAAATTATGCTACCGTTTATACGCATCTCAGCAAAAGACTGGTTAAGGTCGATCAAAAAATCAAGCGTGGTGAGAAAATCGCGTTGATCATACCGGCTTCCTCCGGCGTAGGGTTTATCGATTTTGAAATAAGATACAAGAACAAGGCAAAAGATCCTCTTTTGTTTTTATCCTGAAGTTTTTCCATTTGAGAGGAACGTATGGAATTGAATTTCGAACAGGGGCCGATTCGACCGCCGAGCGAAGCGGAGAGCCTGCTCATCAGGGCAACCAGGAATTGCCCCTGGAATAAATGTACCTTTTGCCATAGCTACCATGATTCGAAGTTTTCTCTGCGATCCGTCGAAGAAATCAAACAAGAAATCGATGCCATGCATGCCATCGCCGCAAACATCGCCGAATTGTCCCGCAAGCGAGGTCAGGGCGGGAAAGTCAACGACAGCATTGTGCAGATGATTTTCAACGATTACGGCTTTAGTGATGCTTACCGGTCTGTGGCTGCTTGGCTTTATTTTGGCGGGAAATCCGTATTCCTTCAGGACGCAAACTCGATTATTATGAAGACGGAAGACTTGGTCGAGGTCCTGAAGTACATTAAAATGAAATTTCCTTTTGTGGACAGAATCACCTCATACGGTAGATCCAAAACGGCGGCCAAGAAAACGGTTGAAGATTTTGTAAAATTGAAAGCAGCAGGTCTTTCACGCATCCATGTCGGAATGGAAAGCGGCTATGATCCTGTTCTGGAATTCATCAAAAAAGGAGAAACTGCGGCTGATCATATCGAAGGGGGCAAGCGGATCATGGCGGGAGGGATTTCCCTATGTGAGTACATCATTCCCGGCATGGGCGGAGATAAATGGTCAACCGAACATGCAAAACAGACAGCGGAAGTTTTGAATAAAATCAATCCGGATTATATCCGGTTAAGATCGCTGCAGGTCAGGGAAGGGACCGCACTTTATACGATGATGAAGGAGGGGCTGTTTACCCCCCTGGCTGATGAAGATGTTTTAAAAGAAATCAGACTTCTCCTGGAAAATCTTCATTGCCGGGACACTTATATCGTCAGTGACCATATCCTGAATCTGCTTCAGGAAATCGAAGGTAAACTTCCCGATGACAAGGCGAGACTGCTGGGTGTCATCGATCGCTATTTCAGTATGTCGTTAAAAGATCGTATGATTTACAGACTCGGCAGAAGGCGGGGAATCTACAACAGTCTGGATGACTTGGCGAATATTCGCATTTATGATCGGCTCAGGCAGATTGTCGAAGAATACGAAAAGAAAGATCCTCAGCAACTCGACCGGGATCTATATAAAGAGATGCATGGCTTCATATAGATATTCCCTTCAGGTATTTACTGCAACCCCTTCCAGGGCCTTTAATCAGAAGATATTATCATAATTATTGACTATTTACCCGTCTTGTGTTAGTCTTAATTGCTAAATAAATTGTAAGGTGTATCAGCATGTTCAAAATTGGTGATTTAGCGGTTTATCCGGCACAGGGTGTTGGTGTGATTGAATCGATTGAAAAAAAAGAAATCATGGGCAACAAACAGATGTTTTACATCATGAAGATCATGGGAAATGGCATGAAAATCATGATACCCACCGATTCAGCAGACTCTGTAGGCCTGAGGGAAGTGATTCATAAAGACGATATCTCCAAGATATACGACATTCTGAGATGTAAGGACGTGACCATCGATAAGCAAACCTGGAACAAACGGTACCGTGAGTACCTGGAAAAAATTAAAACAGGTTCTGTTTTCGAGATAGCAAGCGTTCTTAGAGATCTTCTGGTGCTAAAGACAGACAAGAATCTGTCGTTTGGCGAAAGAAAGATCATGGACACGGCTAAAAATTTGCTGATCAAAGAGATATCTGTCGCGAGCAAACTTGAAGAAACCAAGGTTGAGAAAGATCTGGAGATGTTATTCACCATTCAGTAGTGGTTTCATCTTCTTGAAATCTTAATATCTTTTTCACCTGTCGGGTTGTCGTCTTTTCTTATTGTCTCTTCACGCATACACTGAATATCAAGCAAGTCGTCTGAGAGACAGCTTTTATTATTCGTTTTGTGTCGAAATTAAACAGAAAGGAGGTGAAAAAATGCAGGTTAGAATACTTTTGATTCTGGCATGTGGGTTAAGCGGATTTTTTATTTCATATCATTACTTCGGATCACCACAACGCTATCTGAACATTTATTCCATCGGTGGATTAATTCTGGGTCTTTTGGCATCATGGTTCGTGATTCACTCTGAAAAGGCCATTCGGAAAGTTTCATTAAGGGTCATCTTTGGCGGTGTCGCCGGCTTATTTATTGGTTTGTTGTTTGCGTTCCTTTTAGCCTTTGGTATGAGCTTTGTCAGTGATATCATGGAAAAACAGCAGGTTGTGCCTTGGATTTATACACTGCTGACGGGCATTATGGGTTATCTGGGACTGGTCATCGGTTCCAAAAAGGTCGACGAGTTTCAACTGCTGGCGTCGGGCAGTGTCAAGGTAAACCAGAATATCAAAATTATGGATACCAGTGCCATCATTGATGGACGCATCGCCGATATTTGCGATACGGGATTTGTCGAAGGAACCTTGATTATTCCGAAATTTGTTCTGGAGGAGTTACAGTATGTTGCGGACTCGCCTGATTCACTGAAAAGGTCGCGAGGGCGCAGAGGGTTGGATATCTTGAATCGAATGCGCAAGGACAAGTATGTCAAAATAGAGATTGTGGATCAGGATTATCCGGATGCAAAAGGCGTCGATGCCAAACTAATCGAGATGGCTAAACATTTAAGTGCCAAAATTCTTACCAACGATTTTAATTTGAACAAAGTCGCGGAACTACATGGTATTAAAATTCTCAACATCAACGAATTGGCCAATGCCTTAAAACCGGTGATCCTGCCGGGCGAGATCATGACGGTGAAAATTGTTAAGGAAGGAAAAGAGCCGGGGCAGGGGGTGGCCTATATGGATGACGGGATGATGATTATTGTTGATAATGCTCAAAAACATGTCGGCTCGAATGTGGAAATCGTCGTGACCAGTGTTTTGCAGACAACGGCCGGTCGTATGGTTTTTTCCGAGATGAAGGGATTGGCCAACGACAAAAAAGTATCCAATTCAATTGCGAAATAAGCAGAAAACCCGGGATTCAAATCCCGGGTTTCCATTTTTTTAATGAAAATTGCAGCAATCATTCCCGCCGGCGGCTCAGGCCTGAGAATGGGATATTCGATTCCCAAGACGTACTTGACGTTTGATTCAGTGCCTATCATTGTTCACACCCTTCGCATATTTCAAGATTCGAGTCTTATTGACGATGTGTACCTGGTCGTGCAAGAAAATGATCGCGAATACGCCAAGAACGAAATCGTCGAGAAGTACGCCCTGACGAAGGTGAGGGCGATTATAGCAGGAGGAAAAGAGAGACAGGATTCTGTTAATCATGGCCTGACCTGTTTAACTCACGAGCACGAATTCGTTGTTATTCATGACGGCGTACGTCCTCTTCTAGAGAAGGAGATGCTTGAAAAATCGATTCACGTTGCAATGAAGGAAGGTGCTGCCATTACGGGTGTACCGGTTAAAGATACGGTCAAATCGATCAACAAGCTCAGTATCATAAAAAAAACGATTGATCGTCATAATCTCTTCTTGATCCAAACGCCACAGGTGTTTAAAAAAGGCGTGATCGTCAAAGCATACATAGCCGCATATCAGGATCAATACTATGGCACCGACGATTCATCTTTGGTGGAAAGACTGGGTATTCCCGTCAAAATGGTTGAGGGGAGTTATGAGAATATCAAAATAACAACCCCTGATGATTTAATGCTTGCGGAATTAATCGTACAAAAAAGGAAATCGCATACCCAATGAAAATCGGATTCGGCTACGACAGTCATCGTTTCATTGAAAACAGACCTCTTATTCTTGCCGGCGTACATATTCCCTCGGAAAAGGGACTTGCAGGTCATTCGGACGCCGATGTGCTCGTCCATGCCATATGTGACGCCATACTGGGCGCCATGGGAGCGGACGATATCGGATGCCATTTCCCGGATACGGATCCTCTTTATAAGAATATATCGAGCATGATTCTTCTGGATAAGGTCCGTTCCCTTATGATTAAGAATGGTTATAAGATATCCAATATCGATACGACGATCGTTCTTGAATCGCCGAAAATTCGGCCATTTGTTCCGGAAATGGCGCAAAATTTAGCCCAGGTGCTTCATATTGCGGGAAAAGATCTCAATATTAAGGCCAAGACCAACGAAGGCATGGGGTTTATCGGCAGAAACGAGGGCATCGCCGTTTTTGCCGTCGTCATAATTGAGAAAGTTTAACAAAATGGAGACAACCCAGATCAGAGTAAGATTCGCACCGTCGCCGACGGGAGAACTGCATATCGGCAATGCAAGGACGGCTCTCTACAACTGGCTGTTTGCACGACAGCACCGAGGGACGTTTGTCCTCCGCATAGAAGATACGGATCGTGAAAGGTCAACGGATAAATTCAAAGCAAACCTTTTAAGGGATCTGAAATGGCTGGCCATAGACTGGGATGAAGGCCCCGATCAGGGCGGGCCCTATGGTCCCTATGAGCAATCAAAGAGATTAGATATCTATAATCAATATCTGCAGGAACTGAAAAATCAGGATTTGGTCTATCCATGCTATTGCACGGAGGACGAACTCAGCGAAGAACGCCGAGATTTGCTCTCGCGGAAAATGATGCCTCGTTACATGGGACGCTGCCGGACCTTAAATCAGGAGCAAAGAGCTGGACTGGATGCAGAGGGACGAAAACCGACGTATCGATTTAAGGTCAGGAAAGGAGAGATCCTCTTTGATGATCATATCAGAGGGGTGATGCGATTTGATGGTGAATCGATCGGTGACTTTATCGTCATGCGCTCCAATGGTCTGCCCGCCTACAATTTTGCTGTGGTGATCGACGACTATCTGATGAAGATCAGTCATGTGATCCGCGGGGAAGATCATCTCTCGAATACGGCTTCGCAATTACTGCTCTTTGAAGCGCTGAAATTCAAACCGCCGGAATACTATCACCATTCCTTAATTCTGGGACCGGACCACACCAAATTAAGCAAAAGGCATGGAGCGGTCAGCGTCGACGAATTCAGAAAGAAGGGATATCTGTCCGAAGCGCTGGTCAATTACTTGAGTCTGCTGGGCAGTTCGCTGGGAGAGGGACGTGAAATCTGTCCGCTCGAAACGATTATTCAAACATTCAGCATGGAGAAAGTTGGGAAAAGCGGTGCCTCGTTCGATGAAGACAAGCTGAAATGGATCAATGCGACGTACCTGCACGCATATGACAGCGAAAAATTAAGCAAGATTATTCGACCGGCTATTACGGAAAAAGGCTTGACCGGCCTGACGGACGAAAAACTCGAGCAATTCATCGCCTTGATCCGACCAAATATCGAAACCATAAATGATGTCAACGATTACCTGGGCATTATTTCCGATGGGGCATTCAATATGACCGACGCGGCCGAAAAGATTCTGGGAGAACCAAAGAATGTTGAAATGCTGATTGTATTTTGTCGGCTTATGGACGCCATACCTGAATATTCTGAAACACATCTCAAAGAAGCGCTCAGGGAATTATCAAAAATCACGGGATTAAAGGGCAAGGAACTCTATATGCCGCTCCGCGCCGCCATTACCGGTATGACTAAAGGGCCGGAATTGGATGAACTGTTCCGCT
>CAZTYA010000108.1:0-6517 GCA_964617255.1 uncultured Syntrophales bacterium | reverse complement strand
GTTTTCCGTGATGTAATCACAGGAAAACAGGGTGGTCAGTTTCGGCTGGACGGCAATCAGTTTCCAGTTCCAGCGCGCAATGGGAACATCAAGCGTCCGGAAGTCGCCGATCGAAGAATCACAGCCCACAAAGGGATCGAAACGTTGACCGCTGGTTAAACGTCGGACACGGCGCATCGCCGGAATATAGGCGAAAGAATCATCGGGTTTGTTTTGATCGTTATAACGGTACGTGAGGTTGCCGAAACCCCGCAAATCCGCCGGACTCTGGACGTAAACCAGTTCCTTGAAGAAGACTTCTTCCAGCTTCGGATCATAAGATGGTTTGGGTGGAAGTATTTCTCGGCTCGTCAGAAAAAGGCGGTCCCAACTCATTTCCAGTCCTCTTTCCCGTTGTCCCGTGGCGTTGATGAAGAACATCGTGACCCCGTCGTGGGTGAAATCGTCGCCGTCATAGACGTGAATCTGGTTGTACCACGCTTTGACTGCAGCGTTGGGATCTTTTTCGTCGATCGTGGGGAAAGGGGTGCCGCCGATCCACCACTTGCCGTCCTTTGTTCTCAGGTTCCCGTCAGGAGAAAGCACGGCTTTTCCTGCGTTGGCCCGGGTTACTTCTCCGAACATCTTTGGTACCGGCCAAGGCTTGTAATCTGCAATAACCATTTCCATCCCTTTTTTGACCATATTGTAGACGCCGGGACTGGTGAGAGCGATCAGTTCGTTCTTCATGCCGTCAACATTGTTCTTGGTAATGATCATGCCTGCTTTCATTTTCCCGTTGGTCAGGCGTTCCAGCTCATTCGACGGAATTTTCATGGGCATGCCGGTAAAATCAAACTTATTCGGATTCTGCTCAATACCGTAATAACCGGGCACCTTGGCCTGCTGATCCGTCAGGGCGATTGCCGGCAGCGCTCCCAGGAGCAGCAGAAACAAAACGCCGGCCCCCAATGTCCATATCAGTTTCGGCTCCCTAATCATGTGCATTACCCCCTTTTATCAAAGTGGAAAGATGATCAATGAATAGATTGTTCGCATCCACCCGGGCCTCGCATTTGCTATCCCTTGCCGTATGTCAATACTTATCCCGGGGAATAAATAGAAAACCCCGCTCTCTTGCGAGTGGCGGGGTTTCGCTGATCTATGCATGCCATTACCCTTTCAGAAAGGTTTGCGCTCGAAGGTTACCCTATGGACGCTGCACTTTTCATATTTTTCTTTATGCTCCGGCTTCTGTTGATAGTCAAGAAACAATTTTCGGCGCAGATTCGCTGAAGAAGGGATAAAAAAATCCGAAACCGCATCATGGTTTCGGATTCTTTTGATGATCTGGCGTCCCCGCGGGGATTCGAACCCCGGTTACCGGCGTGAAAGGCCGGTGTCCTAGGCCTCTAGACGATGGGGACGGAAACGGTCATGTCAGTATCCATATCCGAAAAGTAACGACATGGAATTGGTGCTTATAATGATTGTTGAAAAAGAAGTCAAGAAACAAATGATTTCGACGGCGATTTTCTTTATTCAAAGACGACCGGTTCCCGAAGTATGGTGTCCATGGCTTCAAAAGCGAGGGACGCCACCTCCGGATGGGACTCCCTGAGGGAGGCGATCTGCCGGAGATTGTCCCCCGTCCGGGTGATGAGCATGGCGAAATCACCATCGGCGATCCCCACCTGAGCGGTGATGGTTTCCCATTCCATCCCCCGGGCCCAGGCGTAAATGGCCCAGGCGGGCCACAGGTACATGGGGCTGACGGCAAAACCTTCCTCCGTCATCCGTTCCATGAGGTCGGCCAGATGCCGTTTAACGCGGTTGAATCCCCGCGCCAGTTTACGGGGGGTGACCTTCCGGGTCAATTTGATATCCTGATCGCCGTCGTAAACAAACGTGGCGACCAAAGCGGCGAGCATTTTCGCGTCGTAGCGGGGGAAGGACCCCTTTCGCAAACATTCGGCGATCAGGAGGGGCTGGTCGAGGCGCAGTTTCGATGCCCAGATGCCGTTTTCCGTCAGGCGGTCGTTTTCATCGACGAAATTCTCCTGTTTCAGAAAAGCCAGATGCTTGAGGAAATCCTCCCAGCGGCTGCCCTTGCCGCCGCCGTCCGGACCTTCCTGGTAGGAAGCCAGGGAACGCTCGAAAATCACCCTGATGTCGTCAGTCGTCTGGGACAGAAGCAGGTTCAGGATCATGGAAAAGTCGCTCTTGAGTTGACTTTCGATGGCTTCCGGTCTTTTGAACAGGAGTTTCCGGATGTGGTGGAGGTCCATGAAGCGTCCCGGCACGGCCAGCATGAAGCCGATCTTGTCCTGGCCCCGTCGGCCCGCCCGGCCCGTCATCTGGTGAAAATCGATGCCGTTCATGGGACTGAATTCATGGCCGTTGTAGCGGTCGGAATTGAACAGGACGATTGTCCGTGCCGGATAGTTTACACCCGCCGCCACGGTGGAGGTTGCAAAAATCGCCCGGAGGTGTCCCCTGTTCATCATCGTCTCCACGAGGAACTTCCAGGCCGGCAGTTGTCCCCCGTGATGGGCGCCGACACGGCAGCGCTGGAGATAGGACAGGTGACGGTGGTTGCGCAGATAGGGAAAACGTTCCAGTAACTCCGTCAGATCGTCGTCAAAGTCCTGATCGCCAAACGACGGCGGCGCCGGATGGCAATGGGCCAGGGCGGCATCGCACTCGGCCCGGGATTTCAGAAAAAAGATGGCCGGCGTCAGGTGGAACTGCTCCAGGGCATGGATGATTTCGCCCAGACGCGGGGAGAAGAACCGCAGGCGCCGCTCCTGCTCGGCCCGTTCCATGTATTCATTCAAGCCGTGAAAAAGTTTCTTGTTGTCCAGGTACGGCATGATCCGCCCTGACGGGTTGAGGAAAAGCGGATAGAGCGGAACGGGTCTTTTCCGCTCTTTGATAACGACACAGGGTTTTCCCCGCAGACCCGAGAGCCAGCCCGCCAGTTCATCGTCGTTGCCGATGGTGGCCGACAGCAGGAGCAGATTAACCCGCGGCGGGAGATAGATCATGATTTCTTCCCAGACGACTCCCCGGTCGGCGTCGCCCAAGTAATGGGCCTCGTCGATCACCACGAGATCGCACGGGAAATCTTCGCCCCGGTGCATCGTATCGTAAAGCTGGTTCCGGAGAATTTCCGTCGTACCGACGATGATGGGGGCGTTTGTGTTTTCCTTGGTGTCGCCCGTCACAATGCCCACGTTTGCCCCGTCAAAACAGGCGCTGAATTCCACCCATTTCGAGTTGCTTAGCGCCTTGAGGGGCGAGGCGTACCAGCAGCGGCCGCCCCGGTTGAAGACAGCGAGGATGGCTTCCTGGGCGATCCAGGTCTTGCCCGAACCCGTGGGGGCGGTGACCAGACAGTCGGCGTTCTCGACGGCTTCGATGGCCTCCAGTTGGAAACTGTCGGGCACAAAATCGGTCTGGGCGGGTTTTCCGATTTTTTTGAAGACATTGTGCAGGAGAGGGTCGATCTCCGGTTTCATACGGTGATGATGCCAGCCCTCTTTTTTGCGATGCGGTCTTTCCGGCCTTTCGGCCTCCGGTTGCGGATGCGGAGTCGATGTCGGATGGGGGCGACTGCGGCGTCGCCGGCGATGACGGGTATCTGTACTTGATTCCATCAGATCCTTTGATTTGCGACAAGTTGTCGTGGCGAGAAGGTATCACAGATCGTCCGGCGGGTAAAGGAGAATGGCCGCGCAGGGTTAGCTTTCTCTCCGTTAAATTGGCGGTCCCATTTTTTTGCCGGGTTTTTTTAGAAAACAGCCGGAAAATGGAGATACGAAGGAGATGTCCGACAACGCAACCGTCTGTAAATTCAAATAATACTTGAAGTCGGGAATAAAAGCGGATATAGAGACGCGACTGTTCGAACGGACGGCGGTGACGTTCCGGAAACAGTATTCAGCAAACGAAACAAGGAGCGCTCTGCCGATGGCGAAACAACTGAACGAAACATTACAAACCATAGAGAATTACAAAACGGTCAATCCTCACTACGTTGACCTTCTCGATATTCTGGAAGAAATTCTCATTCTGCGTGAGGCATACAAAAAAAAGGAGCATCCTGCAGTTTTTTCCGTGAATGAAGCACTCATTCCCCAGAAACTCAAGGGGGGGCTTCCGCTGGTGGACCTGGCCGAGGGCAAGTACGACCTGGCGGGCCCCAAGCAGTATTTTCTTTCTCTTTTGGCGATTGCGGAAAAGCGCATGCCCGAAGATGCGCGGGATCTGCTCAAGGATCTGGAAGACGGGACGATTGTGTATGAAGACATGATCCGGGATATTGTCGAGGGTTGCGCGGAATGCGAAGATCACGATGACGAAAACCATGTGGTCGAAGCCCAGGAGGCCGGCAGCGCGTCGTCGGAGGAAGCCAAAGAAGCGGAAGAGTTGGAAGAGTCTTTTGATCTGATCGAGCTTTTCCTCGAAGAGAGCTTGCGCCCGGATCTGGAATTGATTGCTGAAAAATACGGGGCAATCGTGGCCGGTTCGGATTGGTCGGAAGGTTACTGCCCGATTTGCGGCAAGGAACCGAAAATCGGCGAACTCAAGGAAGAGGAAGGGCGGCGTTACCTGTTTTGCAATCAGTGCGGCTACGAGTGGAGCTTTGTCCGGATCAAGTGTCCCTTCTGCGGCAACGAAGAGCAGCAGTCCCTGGCGTTTTTTACCGTGGAGGGAGATGAGCGTTACCGCGTCGACGTCTGCAACGAATGCAAACGCTATATCAAGATCATTGATTTTCGGGAGACGAAACAGGAGGCCAACCTGGACGTGGAAGATATCGCCACCCTGCATCTCGATATGCTGGCATACGAGGAAGGATACAATTAACCGATGGGGCCTGTTGGGCGCTGCCTGCGATTCGTTTTATGAAGGATGACAGAATAGAGCCGGTTATCGTCCGGCTGGAGGAAGCGGCCGGGACATGGGAGGTTCCCATTGTCACCCAGTACGCCGATGATCAAAGGGGTCCGTTTACTATACTGATTTCGACACTTTTGAGCCTGCGCACCAAGGACGAGGTGACGGAAGAGGCATCGAAACGCTTGTTTTTGTTGGCGGATTCTCCGGAGACGATGGCGGCGCTGCCGGAAACGGCGATTGAAAAGGCCATCTATCCGGTTGGCTTTTACCGGAACAAGGCCAAGGCGATTATTGAAGTCTGCCGCGACCTGATTGCACGTTTTCAATCCCGGGTGCCCGATACGATAGAGGACCTGCTCACATTGAAGGGAGTGGGGCGGAAGACGGCGAATCTGGTGGTGACTCTCGGCTACGGGAAAGAGGGGATCTGCGTGGACACTCACGTGCACCGCATTTCCAATCGTCTGGGATACGTGGCGACCCGAACGCCCGATGAAACGGAATTCGCCCTGCGGGCGAAGTTGCCCCGGATGTACTGGATTCGGTACAACACCCTGCTGGTGGCCTTCGGTCGGGCGATCTGCCGTCCCGTATCGCCCCTTTGCAGTCGGTGTGTCATCTTCCGCGATTGCGACCGGGTGGGTGTTCGTTATAACAGGTAGGGGTCGGATGCGGCGCCACGGCCGTCATGCTATCGTTTTTTTGCTCTTTCGGCTTGAGAGGGGGAAAACTATTTTACGTCATTCCGTCGCAAGACGGAATCCGGAAAAGATATCGCAAACCTCTGGATACCGGTTTTTGAGACTGTCTATAAGGCCTCATTTATGCTCGTGGTCATTCTGAAGAAGTGAAGAATCTAATCGTTTCGGTATGTTGAAAGAAAAAGATTCTTCGGCTGGCGCCTCAGAATGACGTCGAGCCAAAGCCTCTTCGCCGGTATGACAACTTTGATTTGAATAGGACGGGGGTTTTTATGAGAAGACCTTTTATTGCCGGCAACTGGAAAATGCACAAAACCATTGCCGAAGCCGTGGCGTTCGCCCGGCAGTTAAAGGAAACGGCGGCTTGTTGTACCGACCGGGATGTGCTTATCGCGCCACCCTTTACGGCGCTGTCCGCTGTGGCGGAGGTGCTACGTGGAACAGGGGTTCATACCGCCGCCCAGAACCTGCATGAGGCGGCACAGGGAGCCTTTACGGGTGAGGTGTCGGCGGCCATGATCGCCGAGGCCGGGTGTGATTACGTGATTATCGGCCACTCGGAACGGCGAATCCTGTTCGGGGAAGACGACGCCCTGATCGGCCGGAAAATTGCGGCCGCTTTGGGATGCGGTTTGAAGGTGATCTTCTGCATCGGCGAAACGCTGCAGGAGCGGGAAGCGGGATTGACCTCCGCGGTGGTGGAAAGGCAGGTCAAAGAAGGGTTGAAGGCGCTCCGGATCGATGATATAAGGCATCTCGTGATCGCCTATGAGCCCGTCTGGGCTATCGGTACGGGCAAAACGGCGACGCCCGGCCAGGCGGAGGAGGTCCACGCGTTAATCCGGAGCCTGATGGGTCGGCTTTATAGCAAAGACACGGCGGATGCGTTGGCAATTCTTTACGGCGGGAGCGTCAAACCGGACAACATGGCC
>CAZTYA010000107.1:0-6541 GCA_964617255.1 uncultured Syntrophales bacterium | reverse complement strand
AAATCACAGAACTGCCGGAAGAATATCTCAGCCGGACGGGCCATGTCGAAACAGCTACGGATGGAGCGGAAGCGCTGCAAAAAGCGATCCGCCGTTATTACGCTGTAATCATCTCGGATATCAATATGCCCGGTATGAATGGCATTGATTTCTTTCATAATCTGGAAAGCTTCTACAAAAATATCGCGGAACGGTTCATTTTCATGACCGGGTTCCCGACGCCGTATGTCGTCAATTTGTGTCGCAGACGAAACATTCCCCTGGTGAGGAAACCGTTCAAGTTGAACGAACTGAGTGACTGCGTCTATCAGCTCCTGGAAAGCAACATCAGGCGAAAAGCCTTGCAGGAACTGGCCTGCAATTGAGCCATGCGCCCGCTCGATTACAAATTTTCGTTATGATCCTTTGATCATCACCAAAAGCATTTTGAAACGTGCCAGTGCCTTGAGAGCATGAGGCTTTCCGGCGGGCATGATGATCATTTCGCCTTCTTGCAGGCGATGGGGTATGCCCGCAATCCGGATTTCGACCTCGCCGTCGAGGACCTGGACCAGTGCATCAAAGGGCGCCGTATGTTCGCTCAAACCCTGTCCGGCATCAAAGGCGAAAACGGTGACCGTTCCGGTAGATTTGTTGATTACCTCCCGGCTGACAACGGCCCCCTCTTGGTAATCAACCAGTGATTTTAACGCTTTCACTTCTACAGTCATATCGATAAACCTCCTAAAGGCGTGACGGTTAGAAATTTGTCCCCGCCGCCCGGTTGGCGGTTTCAATTGCCTGGTGCGCCAGGTCGATGGAACGGCCCAGGGTATTGAGCACCTGATCCGGGTTGTGGACGCCCATGCTGTTCTCCGCCGCGACAATATCCCAGAACCACTGGGCTTTCCGAACCAGTTCCCGTGACTTATCCAACTCCGCCGCATCGATTTTCGGCGCAGCGCCGGCCTTGCCGATCACAGCGTGGGCTTTGGCCACCCATTCACCGGCCAGTTTCTGCAATTGCCAGACATGGTTCTGGGTAGTCTTCACCCGTTCCAGAAGCCACTGTTCACTCTGATCATGGCAAGTTTGGCAGGAAGGGCCGATATTTTTCAAGGGGCTTGTCAGCCAGTGTGAACTGTATTTTTGACCCTTCTCTCGCATGAAAGGCATATGGCAATCGGCACAGGAAACGCCTGCCTTTCCGTGAACGCCGCCGCTCCAGGTCTCGAATTCCGGGTGCTGGGCCTTGAGCATCTTCGCCTGGGAGTCCGGATGAACCCAATCCTGAGCGAATCCGAATGGTTGACCGGCATAGTAGGCATACATTTCCTCAGGATTTAAGCCATTTTGCCAGGGGAAGGTCACCTTCTGTGTTTCCGGCTGGAAATAGTACTCCACATGGCACTGACCGCAGACGTAACTGCGCATCTCCTCCCTGGTCGCCTTCTTGATGTCGATGCCCCGGTTGGCCATGGCCTCGATAAAAGCGGGGTTGATCACCCGGAGTTTCATCGTCGCCGGTTCATGGCAGTTCGCGCAGGTGATGGGATGCTTCAAAAGGGGGAACAGTTCCGGTAGAGGGGTCTTGCCGTAACCCCAGCCCCTTTCCTTGAAGATATCAATCAAGTTTGCCGATTTACAGGTCATACAGGAACCGACGGTCTTGGGGGTGACCCGCTTGGTTTCCATCAGGTCCTCTACGGCATAGGGGTGACCCCGGTCCTCCGCGTAATCCTTGCTGAAGGCCATGCCCTTGAAATTTTCGAGCAGAGCCGGTTCCGCAACGGACTTCTGCACCTTCACACTCCCGCCAAAGCCCGTCGGCGACGGCGCCATTTCACGGTTTTTCAGGTAGCTTTGATATTCGAGGGGATAGTGCTTCCCCCAGACGGCCGGATCGTATTCGCCGTCCGGAATTTTCGTCAGTTTCACAACGGAAGGGGGCTGAAAGAAAAAAACACGGGCAGCGACAATCACAAACGCCAGGGCAATAACCATCAATCCGGTAATGATAAGCAGCCTCTTACTCAACTTTTACCCCTCCTTTCGTCAAAGCCGGTCCATGAACCAAATTGCGATGGCATTGGATGCAGTTGGCCCCACCGGACGCCATATCGGTTTTTTCCACCGTGGAAAAGTGGCAGCGCAGACAGTTTCCGTTTACGATTTCCCGTCCGCCATCGGTCAGTTTGATGGCATCGGGATAGGAGCGCAGGGTTTCGTGGTAGAGATCCCGCATGCCGACCGCTGCTTTATAGGCCACCTGATGGACCAGATTGCTGTCCGGGAGGTGACATTCAATACAGGCGAACTGCTTGTGCTCCGACTGCTGCCAGCCGGCATGCACCGACGCCATGGAATGGCAGGCAGCGCAGAACTGCGGGGTGCCGGCCAGATGATAGCCTCCGGCTGAAACGGCGGCCATCACCAAACCGATGACAATGCCGACGGCAGCCACTCCAGCAGACCCTTTTAGAACTTTCTGGATCATAGATTCCCCCTGTGAAGTTCAAACAACTGGTATCCTTTCTGTCAAAAAAACATAAACACGGCAAAAAAGACTTGTGAAACCTGGGAACGCCTAACAGGCTGCCCGGTCATAAACGGCGCCGGGGAAAAAGTTATGATTGACCATAGGGCCACAGAAACAGGCATCCGATTCGATATGCGAAGATGATAAAGACAAGCCAAAATCCTGTCAAGGGTAAATCTCCATTGAATCAAGATATTTAGGATCGTGATGGTCGGTTTTTCAGCTTGCGATACAGATGCTTCAGGGCCAAAAGCGGGTGGTGCCAGGTCATGCGGGGACCGGCATAGCGCATGACCGCTATGATTTGTGTTCGCATTTCCGGCTTGAAACAATGGACGGTACAGTCCGAGCAGGCCGGTTTGTCCACCCCGAAGGGGCATTTTTCGATCCGCTGTGCAGCATAATCAGCCAGCTTTTTGCAGTCTTCACAGATCGCCGCTCTGCTATGGTGATTCTTACAATAGAGTTCGATCATCAATTGAATGGTTTCCGTTTCCCGATCCATAATGATATTGAGGATTCACAAATAAATGGATTCCGGTCATGGCGGCATGCGATGGAAGCAGCATGCCAAACCACACCGGAATCCGTTGTGAAAGCTTCTGTCAAGAGGAAGAAATATCGATTTCTCCTCCGAAAATCCCTGGCATTAACAACCGGCCATCATGGCCGCCACATCGCTCTTAACATCGCCTACGGCCTTGATTCCAAAGTTCTCCACCAGAACCTTGGCCACATTGGGCGAGAGAAACGCCGGCAGCGTCGGTCCGAGACGGATCCCCTTCACACCGAGATAAAGCAGGGCCAGAAGCACGGCGACCGCTTTCTGCTCGTACCAGGCCACGTCAAAGGACAGGGGCAGTTCGTTGATATCTTTCAGGCCGAAAACATCCTTGAGCGTAAGGGCGATCACCGCCAGGGAGTAGCAGTCGTTGCACTGACCGGCATCCAGGACCCGGGGAATGCCGCCGATATCGCCCAGGTTAAGCTTGTTGTAACGGTACTTGGCGCACCCCGCCGTGAGGATGACGGCATCCTGCGGCAAGGCCTCCGCCACCTCCGTAAAGTAGGAGCGCTCTTTGTGCCGTCCGTCGCATCCTGCCATGACCACAAAGCGTTTAATGGCGCCGCTTTTTACAGCCTCGATCACCTTGTCCGCCAGTGCCAGAACCTGCTGACGGGCAAATCCACCGACGATGGCACCGGTCTCGATTTCCTTCGGCGGCGGGCAGGTCTTCGCCATCTCGATAATGGCCGAGAAATCCTTCGCCTTGCCGTCTTCGCGGTCCGCGATGTGCTTCACCCCGGGATAACCGGCCGTGCCGGTTGTAAAGATCCGGTCCTTATAACTGTCCTTCGGAGGTACAATGCAGTTGGTGGTCATTAGAATCGGCCCGTTGAAGGCTTCGAATTCCGTGTTCTGCTGCCACCAGGCGTTTCCGTAGTTGCCGACGAAATGGCCGTACTTTTTAAAGGCCGGGTAATAGTTCGCCGGGAGCATCTCGCCATGGGTGTACACGTCGACACCGGTCCCCTCGGTCTGTTTCAGCAATTCCTCCATATCCTTCAGGTCGTGTCCCGAAATAAGGATGCCCGGATTGTCTCGAACGCCGATATTCACCTGGGTGAGCTCCGGATGGCCGTAGCAGGTTGTGTTGGCCTGATCCAGCAGGGCCATGGTCGTCACCGCTGTCTCACCCGCCTTGAGCACCAGGGCAGTCAAATCACCGGCAGAGAGTTCCTTGGTAGTCGCCGCCAGAGCCTCCGCCAGGAAATTGTAAATCTTCAGATCTTCGTAACCCAATACCTCTGCGTGATGGGCATAGGCCGCAATCCCCTTGGCCCCGTAGATCAGCAGTTCGCGTAAAGACCGGATATCCTCGTTCTCTGTCGCCTGAACACCTACGGTCTTGGCCTTGGCCACGAAAGCCGCCTCTCCGTCCGCACTCCAGGAGACGGCTTCCGGCACCGCCTGACCGAAGGTTTCCCCATATTTGGCGAACAGTTCCTTCTTCAGGGCAAGCCCCTCTTTAATCAGGGACACCAGCTTAACATCGTCGAAATTCGTGTTCGTTAATGTGGCAAACAGGGCCTGACTGAGGAACCGACCGACCTTGATATTCCCCTGGCCGGCCGCGACGGCCTTTTCTTCAAGCAGAGCCACTCCTTTGAGGACATAGATCAGGGCGTCCTGCAATTCCGCCGTGTTTTCCTTCTTTCCGCAAACCCCGTTTTTCACACAACCCTCATTTTTCAGCGCTTCCTGACATTGAAAACAGAACATAGCTTCCTCCTCTTCATGTTAATTTAGTTTTATGTTTTGCGTTTGTGTTGACTGCTTTTCGCATCTATTTTACAGCCATCGTTCCCGGAGGATATCACCGCCGATGCCGACGACCACTTCCTTGATCGGCACCTTCCGCCCGGCCTGGGCCGCCGCCTTCTGGACCAGCTGGGACAATCCGCCACAGCATGGCACTTCCATGATCATGACGGTGATCGTATTCACTTCCGCCTGATCGATCAGGGCGACGAGTTTCTCCAGGTAGACGTCCGTTCCATCGTCCAGCTTCGGACAGGCGATGACCAGCTTTTTCCCCGCCAGCCAGTTTCCGTGGAAATTCCCTACCGTAAAGGCGGTGCAATCCGCCGCTACCAGCAGATCGGCTTTGCGGAAGTAAGCCGCCGCAGGCGAAATCAGATGAAGCTGGATCGGCCAGTGGGAAAGGGCCGAAGGGATATCTCCCACCGGGGCTGTCTTGGGGGCCTCCCGGTTCAGGTCGCGTGGCGCCGCACCGGGACAACCACAGGCAGTCCCATGACCGGCATCCGGTTTACCCAAATCAGGGATAGCAATGCCATTTTCCCGAAGCCAGGTCAATGCTTCGCCCAGATACTGGCTCTGACCGTGCTCCTTGAGATGCAGGAGATGGGCTTTAAGCACATTGGGTCCCTTGGCGGCAATTTCCGCCACAACGAGACGCTCATCGTAGGGCGGCGCCTCCCTCTCCTCCACAGTGATGGCGTCGAAGGGACAATGGCCGATGCAGGCCCCCAGACCGTCGCAGGCGACTTCACTCACCAGTCGCGCCTTCCCGTCGATCATTTGCAGAGCCCCTTCGGGGCAGTTGATGATGCAGTCGCCGCAACCGGTGCATTTTTCTTCATCGATTTTTATGATCTGGCGTTTCATGTCGGCCTCCTTGATGGAAATGTTTCTTTTGGATAGTCTTATGCCATGAAAAACCGGGGAAAGAATTGACGTAAGTCAAGAAAGAGAACTTTTTTTAACTTTTTTAAAAAACAGGGAGAGAATTTTAAGGCAATTTCCTCCAACCGGCAATCATTTTTCCACGTGATTTATCACGGCAATTCAAATAGAATGGCTGTCCTAAGGAGGTCTTGATGCAGCTTGTCATTAAAATCGCTTTGACGCTTCTGGTCGTTCTCCTGGCCGTAGCCATTGGCCGGAAATTTCCGTCCCTCGGGGGCCTCATCGCGGTCATGCCCCTGACGGGTCTGATCGTCATGCTGTGGCTTTACAGTGACACGCGGGGCAACTCTGCCGCCATGCAGGACTATACGAAAGGCGCCCTGTTCGGAATCATTCCCACGATGCTCTTTTTTGCCGTTGCGTTTATCGGCTTTCGTAAAGAATGGGGGCTGCCGGTGGTGCTTGTTGCCAGTTTTGCCACCTGGGCCATCGCCGCTTTTTTTCACCAGTGGTTATTGAAATGAAGATTAAAAGATTTGCCTATGCCCTTTTTGTGCTTTTCACTGTCGGCTGCACCGGTATTCCCGATGGTGTCCGGGCAGTCCGGAATTTCCAGGCAGATTGCTATCTCGGCGTCTGGTATGAAATCGCCCGGTTGGACCATTCCTTCGAGCGAGGCCTGAACAATGTGTCGGCAACCTACACCCTCCGCAAAGACGGCGGAATCGACGTCCTCAATCGAGGCTATGATGTGAAAAAAGGCAAATGGAAAGAAGCGCGGGGGAAAGCTTATTTTATCGGCAGTAAAG
>CAZTYA010000106.1:0-6593 GCA_964617255.1 uncultured Syntrophales bacterium | reverse complement strand
CCCGGAATCCATTTCAAATCGGTGACGCCCTGCGAATGGGCCCCGGATCAGGGTCCGGGACGACAAGAAAGCCACTCCCCTTAATCCCCTCCCGCAAGGGGAGGGGCGCTGGTTGAGAGGTTTACATTCGGCGGGGAGAGTAGCTGAAATAGCCTTGCCACAGGAGGGAAGACAACGGGTTGTCATTCCGGCGCAGGCCGGAATCCATTTCCAGTCTTTAACAAGTAAGAGATGCTTCGGCTAACGCCTCAGCATGACAAATATTCTTGGAGTCCGGGCTTTGCCCCGGAATCCATTTCAAATCGGTGACGCCCTGCGAATGGGCCCCGGATCAGGGGACTGTGTCGCAATGTAATTCTGAGACGTCAGGCGAAGAATCTCGTTTGTTAACATTATGTTATTATTAGATTCTTCACTTCGTTCAGAATGACCACAAACGGAAATTAGATATTACGACACAGTCTCCAGGTCTGGGAAGACAGCTGGTATTCTTTGTCAATTCGAACGAACGTGAGAAATATTTGTTTACCTCAAGATTTCTCGTCGTTTCGCTCCTCGAAATGACTAAAGAGAATAAATAAAAAAATCTGCATCTTTAAGGTCTATTCCAGCTTTTTCCTCCAACTTTTGATATCATCCAACGCGCGGTTGGCGTAATGCATCCCCCGGTATCTTTTGGGTATCTTTTTCTGCTCCAAGGGTTGGAACAGGCCGAAATTGACGTTCATGGGCTGAAACGAAGGCAGATCTTCGCGTGTGATGTAATGGATCAGCGCGCCCAGCGCCGTGGTCGGGGGAGGGGGGGGCAGACGATCATTTCTCAGAAAAGCCGAGATCGATAAACCGGCCCAAAGTCCCATGGCCGCCGATTCCACGTAACCTTCGACGCCGGTAATCTGTCCGGCGATAAAAACACGCCGGTCTTTTTTTAATTGTAATGACTTATCAAGAAGTTGCGGCGCATGCAGGTAGGTGTTGCGATGAACGCTACCGAACCGGACAAATTCGGCGTTTTCCAGACCGGGAATGGTACGGAAAATCCTCTGCTGTTCCGGATAGGTCATTTTGGTCTGAAATCCGACCAGATTGTACAGGGTGCCTTCGGTATTTTCGCGGCGCAGTTGCACAACCGCATAGGGACGCTTGCCGGTGCGGGGGTCGGCAAGGCCTACGGGCTTCATGGGCCCGAACAGCAGCGTGTTCATTCCCCGTGCGGCCATCACTTCGACGGGAAGACACCCTTCGAAGCACTTCATATCCTCAAAGGATTTCAAGGGGACCACTTCGGCCGACCGCAAATCATCACGAAAGCGCAGATACGCATCTTCCGTGAGGGGACAGTTCAGATAATCACCTACCCCCTGATCGTAGCGTGACGCGGAAAAGACCCTTTCATAAGCGATGGTTTCCGCATCGACAATCGGCGATATGGCGTCGTAGAAATACAGGTATTCCGCGCCGGTTCGTTTTGCGATGCTATGAGACAGCTCCTCCGACGTCAGAGGCCCCGACGCCACCAGAACGACTCCTTTCTCCGGAATGGCGGTGACTTCTTCCCGGATCAGATTGAAACCCGCCTGGCGGGAGAGGTATTCCTCAATGAAGCAGGCAAACTTCAGCCGGTCAACCGCCAGGGCGGTGCCGGCCGGCACCTGGGTCGCGTCGGCCGCTTCGAGAATAAGCGAATCGAGAATGCGCATCTCCTCTTTGAGCAAACCGACGGCATTCTCGCGCTGATTGGAGCGCAGGGAATTGCTGCAGACGAGTTCTCCCAGATGCGGCATCCGGTGTGCCGGAGAGTAGCGCCGGGGTTTCATCTCGTACAGGTTCACCCGGTGACCTCGGGCAAGCAACTGCCAGGCGGCTTCACATCCGGCGAGTCCCCCGCCGATGATGGTCACGGGCTCGGTCCCCCGATCCGCTGAATTTTCCGGCTTCATTTTTTAATCAGTTTGCTGCTTCTCGGGAGGAGGGGTGTTCTTTTTCATCTTAACAATCGTTTTGCATTCCGGATAGCCGGAGCAACCCAGAAATTTTCCGAAACGGCCGGATCGGATGATCATGGCCCTGCCGCAGTTCGGACAGACTACATCCGGAGCGATTTCAGGCGTCTCTGCTTTTTTCGCCGGAGCGCCGCCCCGTTTGGTCTTGACGATGTGATCGCAGGCGGGATAACCCGAACAGCCCCAGAAATATCCGAATTTGCCGCGTTTTTTCGTCATTTTGGCCCCGCATTTTTCGCAGACCATCTCCTCGTCTTCGGCTGCAGGCGCCACCTTGATTTGTCCGCCTTCATCGACGGTATAATTCAGGATGTTCTTGCATTCCGGATAACCGGAGCAACCGAGAAAACTTCCGAATTTTCCTTTTTTAACGACCATTTTCCTTCCGCACAGCGTGCACGGGACGTCGGTTTCCTGCGGCGCTTCCTTCGGGCTGTTCCCGAGGTCGCTTGTGTTCTTACAGGCGGGGTAGCCGGAGCAGGCGAGGAACATGCCGTTTTTCCCCCACTTTTTGACCATGGGTTGGCCGCATTTTTCACAGACCAGATCGGTCGGTTCGGCTTCCTTTTTCACATTTCTCATGTGGGCCTTGGCCTCGTCGAGTTCGGTTTTGAAGGATTCATAAAACATCTTCAGCGCCGCCAGGCGGTTATGGCCCCCTTCCGCGATCTGATCCAGTTGCGTTTCGAGTGAAGCGGTAAACTCGACATTTAAGATCCTCGGAAAGTTCTTTACCAGGAGTTCCGTAATGAGAATGCCCAGTTCCGTGGGGTGGAACTTCCCTTCCTTGAGGGTGACGTAATTTCTCTCCTGAATCGTGGAAAGAATGGTCGCATAGGTGCTCGGGCGGCCGATCCCGTTTTCCTCGAGTTCACGGACCAGAGAGGACTCGGTAAAACGCGGCGGCGGCTGGGTAAATTTCTGCTCTGGCTTGAGGGCCTGGAGGTTCAGGGTTTCATTTTCCTGAACGGGGGGAAGCATCTTTTCTGCGGCGCCGTTTTCATCCTCGGCCTCTTCTTTCCTTTCAGAATAAAGGATTGAATAGCCCGGGAAGATCAGGGTCGATCCCTGGGCGCGGAACAGGCAGTGGGCGGCATTGATATCGATCGTGGTCTGGGCGGAGATGACCGGATTCATCTGGGATGCGACAAACCGGTTCCAGATCAATTGATAAAGTTTGAACTGATCATCGGTCAGATGCTGCCGGATGTCCTGCGGCCGGTGATCCATGGAGGACGGCCGGATGGCTTCATGAGCATCCTGAGCCCGGTCCGAGGTCTTGAAGACGCGGCTTTTGGCGGGCAGATATTCCGGTGCATAGTTATCGTTGATGAAATTACGGACCGCCTTGAGGGCCTCGTCCGATATGCGGACGGAATCGGTACGCATGTAGGTGATCAAGCCCACGGAGCCTTCTTTACCCAGATCGATTCCTTCGTAGAGCTTCTGGGCCACACTCATGGTTTTTTTTGCCGAGAAACGGAACCAGCGCGAGGCTTCCTGCTGGAGCTTGCTGGTCGTAAAGGGCGGGGGGGGCTGTTTTTTGACTTCCTTTTTCTCGATTTTCCCCACGACGTAGGATGTCTTGCCCAGGATGTCCAGCAACGCCTTGACTTCCGGTTCTTTCGAAAGCTTCGCCTTCCGGCCGTCGATTTTCATCAGCCGGGCTTCAAAGGTTTGCGGTGTTGCACCGCTTAAAACAGCCGCCAAATTCCAGTATTCTTCACTGATGAAATTCCGGATTTCCGTTTCCCGGTCGCAGATGATCCGCACCGCCACGGATTGTACCCGGCCGGCGCTCAGTCCGCGCTGCACCTTTTCCCATAAGATCGGGCTGATCTGATAGCCGACCAGACGGTCAAGGATTCTCCGGGTCTGCTGGGCCTCGTACTTGTTGAAATCGAGTTCCGTGGGATGTTCGAGGGCGGTAATGACCGTGTTTTTTGTCAAATCATTAAATAATACGCGGTAAATCGGCCTTTTCCCCAGGCCGACTTCTTCCGCGATATGCCAGGCAATGGCCTCGCCCTCCCGATCCGGGTCGGGGGCGAGATAAATATTGGCTGACTTTTCGGATGCCTTTTTAATTTCGGAAAGCACCTTTTTCTTGTCTTCCATGATCTGATAGGTGGGGGTAAAATCCTTCGCAATATCAATACCCAGGGTGCTTTTCGGCAGGTCCTTGACATGACCGACGGACGCCATGACCTGGTAATCCGTGCCCAGGAACTTCTTGATGGTTTTTACCTTGGCGGGCGATTCGACAACAATCAGAGATGAGGACATGGTTACTCCTTCATTTTATATTTCGATCCGGGCATCTTTTGTATATGGCCCTTCATTTCCAACATGGTCAAGATGGACTGAAGCTTCTGGCAAGGCCACCCGGTCAATGCAATCAGTTCATCAACCTCTTTGGGGGCATTGCGCAACTGCTGCCAGAGGGTCTTTTCATCTCCATGCAAGTCAGGCTCTTGATAAGCAGATGGGCGTTCCTTTTGCGACCCATCCGCCCGAATCGATGGAATCGACAGGGAGTCGTTTATTCGGTCGAGGTGAGATGAAATTTCATCGAGAATGTCATCCACCGTCTCAACGAGTTTTGCCCCTTCCTTCAGAAGCTTATGCGTCCCCTTCGATCCCGGGGCATCTATGGCGCCCGGTATGGCGAAGACCTCGCGGTTCTGTTCCAGGGCAAATTTCGCCGTGATCAGGGATCCGCTTTTTTCACCCGCTTCCACAACGACCACGCCGAGGGATATACCGCTGATAATTCGGTTACGCGCCGGAAAATGCCTCGGTTGCGGCGGCGTGTTGACCGGATATTCCGTTATCAATGCACCATGCTCCACAATACACCGGCATAGCGACAGATTTTCCGGCGGGTAAATGGTGTCCAGTCCATTGCCCAGAACCGCGATGGTACGGCCTTTCCCCGCCAGGGCGCCCCGGTGTGCCGCCGAGTCAATCCCCCGGGCCATACCGCTTACCACGGTGATGCCCTGCATGGCCAATTCACGACAAAGCCGCTCCGTCACGAAAACCCCGTAAGTGCTGGCCACGCGGGAACCCACGACGGCGATACATGTTTCGTGTTCCTGCAAGGTTCCCCGGGCGTACAAGAGGGCGGGTGGGTCGTATATCTGCGACAGCATCGGCGGATAAAGGCTGTCCTGCCAGCTCAGCAGGAATATCTTCTCTTTTTCGTAAAAAGCAAGCGCTTTGTCCTGTCCGCCCCAATCGTTAAAAGATAGAATCCGCCGGGCAATGGTTTTGCCGATTCCCGGTACCGCGCACAGTTCTGAAAAGGATGCGTCAAATATTCGGCGGGGTGTACCAAAAACGTCAATCAGCGCCTTCAGACCATTAACCCCCAAACCGCTGATCGTATTCAAGGCCAGCCAGTATTTCTTCTGCTCCTGATCCATGCGACTCCCCCCGTAAAGCCGTCCTTGCCGGATGGAGCTAAATAACTTGTCTTTTCCGGGAGGTCAAGTTTTTTCACTGTGAAATCCGTTGATTTCAATTAAGCTTTGATATAGACATCCGACAGTGAAACGTAATGAGGAACGCCATGCATCAAAGATACAAGAAACATTTTCTTTTTTTCGTCCTGGTGTGGGTCATGTTGACTGTATCTCCTTTTATCCTGGCGCCGACTTTATACGCCGCCGAAAACGGGACAAATCATAAAGCCTCACCTGTCATCGGGCAGTCCAGAACGCCCAAATTGGTACCGTCTTTGATCATATCGCATCGGGAAATTGATTTCGGCACCCTGTCCATGGGCCAGGAGAAAGAAGCGTCTTTTACCGTCAAGAATATCGGCAGTGATGCACTCGATTGGACCATTTTCCCACCTGAGGAGTGGTTTCCCCTCGAGAAAACGGAATTGCAGGGCATATCAGCCGGTAATGAAGAAGAGGTAAATTTGCGGATCAGCGTCATAAAAAAGGACGATGATGTGCCGGAAGCCACTATCTCGTCCAATTTGCCGGTGCAATTGATCGTGGAAAACCGATCAAACCGGCTCATATGCGTCCGGGATCTTCCCGCCGGACATTACCGCGATACCATCAAGATACAGAGTAAAACCGGCATTTCAAGAACCCTGTTTATCAAATTCAATATTGTGCCGAATATGGAAGATACGTCCATTGCGGTCAATCCACCGCGCCTGGATTTCGGCACGATTAAAATGGGCGAGCCGGCAACCAAACGGATCAGGTTGACCAACAAAAGCCCGGAAAATGTAAAATGGCAGACCGGCGTTACCGCCGCCACGGAAGGATCGTCCGGCTTCGGCCTCGACCGCTTTGTCAGTTTTGCCAATGATGAGTTGTCCGGTAAGGGAACTTACGCCGTTCCGCTTCGCCTGGAAAAGCAAATGCAGATATGGGGAGCGTGGCGTGAATATCAGGGGTTTCCTTCAATAAACGGAAAGAGTATCCTGAAACTACAATTTTATGGCGGAGCCCTGTCGCTTTTTGTGAAAAAGCTAAACAGTTCCGGGCAGTTTTCTGCATATATAGACAACGGTCTGGTTAAATCCTATTAATTAAGCGATCTGGACGAGGATTATGAATTCTA
>CAZTYA010000105.1:0-6629 GCA_964617255.1 uncultured Syntrophales bacterium | reverse complement strand
CAATCCGGGAGTCCGGGGGCGGCCTGCCCGCCCTGCGGGCCATCGGGGTGTTCCTGGAGAGCCGGGACATTGCCCAGGTCTCCATGAACCTGACGGACTGGCGGGTGACCCCCGTCCGCGCCGCCTTCGAGGCGGTGGAAGCGGCGGCGGCGGAATCGGGCGTTGATGTCCTGGAGTCGGAGCTGATCGGCTTGGCGCCAAGGGGGGCCTTCGCAGGTGTAGACCCCGGGGAGATCCGACTGGCGGACTTCAGCGAGGAGCGCTTCCTCGAGTCGCACCTGCCCGGGTCCTGAGCCAGTCGATCCAGGCGTCGAGGCCCGCCCCGGTGCGGCAGGAGACCTCCAGGACCGGCGCCTTGGCGTTCAGACGCGCCACCCGCTCCCGGAACGCCGGGACGTCGAAATCCGACCCTTCCAGATAGTCCGTCTTGTTCAGGATCACCACGTCGCAGACGCTGAACATCAGGGGGTATTTCAGGGGCTTGTCGTCGCCTTCGGGGACGCTCAGGATCATGGCGTTCTGTGTGGCTCCGGTATCCACCTCGGCGGGGCAGACGAGGTTCCCCACGTTCTCGATGACGATCAGGTCCAGGCTCGCCAGGTCCAGCTCGTTCAGGGCCAGGCGGATCATGGAGGCGTCAAGATGGCAGAAGCCTCCCGTCCGGAGCTGGACCGCCGGGATTCCCTCCCGGGAGACCGTCTCGGCGTCCACGATGGAGTCGATGTCGCCCTCGATGACGGCGATCCGGAACTCCTCCCGGAGCCGGCGGAGGGTCTGGACGATCAGGCTCGTCTTGCCCGATCCCGGGGAGGACATCAGGTTCAGGAGGAACACCCCCCGCCGCTTCAGGTCCGCCCGGATCTCCTCCGCCAGGGCCGTGTTGTCCGCCAGGATTTCCTCCTTGATTTCGACCAGCCGGATCTCGGCCATCAGATCACCTCCATGTTCTCAATGAAATATTCCCGGCCGGCGATGAGGGCGGGCCGGTCGGCGCCGCAGTCGGGGCAGCGGATCGCGGCCTCCTGGCGGATGTCCGCCCCGAATTCCGCACTGCAGCCGGAGCAGCGGAAACGCACCGGAATCTTCTGAATCTTCAGGACCGCCCCCTCTGCCAGGGTCCCCTTGCTGACATAGTCGAAGTAGCGCTGCATCCAGTCCTCGATCAGATCGCTCAGCTCCCCGACTTTCAGGTGAATGGCCACAATCTTCCGGACGCGGTTCCGCGCAGCGTGGCCGAGGACGATCTTCAGGACGCTTTCCATGACGGGGAGTTCGTGCATGACGGCCTCGATGGCTGGTGGTGATGGGGGCAGGCGTTCTTTCCGGGCCTGTTCAGGCCGGGGATCCTGCTGCACAACTTCCGGAGCGGTTGCCGTCCCGGGTCTCATCCGGTATCAGAAAGGGTGCCGGAAGGGAAGGGTGAAAATGGAAACGCAGGTTTTGCCTGCCATTGACATGTACTCAATGATAAATCTTATCTTGCTTGACATAAAATATAATATTCGTTAATGTTCTTTCGTCAACAAATGAAGGAGCCCTTTCCATGGCAAAAGAAGAACTCGCATCCCGCCTGAAAACAGCCCGTGAAGCAGCGGGTCTGTCGCTCAGCGAGGCCTCCAAACGACTGGGCTTTCCCAGCTACCAGACGTTGAGCAACATCGAAAGCGGACAGCGCGAAGTAAAAGTATCCGAACTGGCCCGCTTTGCCCGAACGTATTTCTGCAATCTTGGAGATTTCCTCTCGGGTGAGGAGACAACCAAGGACTGCGCCGTTCTGTGGCGAAACCCGCCTGCGACAAGCGACAAGAAAAAGGAAGCGGAGAGGGAGATTTTTCACCTTTGCGAGCAGTATCATATGCTGGAGCGATTGCTGCGAGTCCGAACTGAGAAAGGATTCATCGAAGTTACACGCGAATCGGTCCGGAACAACACCGCGATCAGCCGTTTGGCCAAGGAAACTCGGGCATTGATGGGCCTCGGCAAGAGGCCGGCCTGTTCGCTCCATAAAGTCCTGGAACAGGAATACGGAGTCAAAATCATCTATTATCCACTTGCCTGCGGTTCCGCTGCATCCATGGTGCATCCGGACATGGGAAAAGCTGTTGTCATCAATGCGAACGAAGCCCCTTGGCGCCGGAATTATGACCTCGCCCATGAACTCTTTCACCTGATCTTGTGGAAGGCTTTCTCACTGGATGAAATGAACGACGCCCTCTTTTTCGCTGATGTGGAGAAAAAGGCGGACAAGTTCGCTTCCATGCTGCTCCTTCCGGAAGACGAGATCCGTCGAGTGATCGAGCAGATCATCGAAAACAACAAACAGCTTACCTATTCCGACATCGTCGACGTAGCCGTTGAATTCGGGGTGTCGGCAAAGGCGCTTCTTTACCGCCTCGCTTTCATCAATCTCATCAAATGGGAAACGGCCGATTCCATCGCCAGGGATGAAGAACTGGCAGAGGTGAGCCGGGAAAAGCGCTCAAAAGACGTAAAGCCGATTCAATCCGAACGCTTCACCAATCTTGCCATCCGTTGCCTGCGCAAGGGACTTATTTCGAGAGGAAAGTTCGCTGAACTGCTGAACATCGACCGCAGCGAGATCGATGATCACATCGAAGCCTCGGGATTGATGGAGTCGGAGGGGAAAACGATTGAAATTATGGCTACTTGATGCCGACATTCTCATTGATTTCCTGTCGCTCGACATTCTCGACAAACTGGTTAAGATTCATGAGATCCATGCGGCATCATCAGTCATTGAGGAGGTCAAGTTTTTTAAGCGGGATGGCAAAAAATACGCCGTTTCGTTTCGTGAAACATACGTCAATACCGGTCTTATCAAGGAATTAAGCGCATCAACGGATGATGCAGCCGTTCTTCTGAATAGACTTTCCCAACCCAACCCCTTTAATATCCACCCCGGAGAAATCGAATCCTTGGCAATACTGCTCAGGGAATGCAGCCTCACTTTCTGCACCTGTGATGCCGCCGCCATAAGAACACTGCCTCTCCTGGATCTTGCAGAACGTGGGATATCTGCCGAGGAGTTGCTCAGAAAGTCAGGGTTGTTGAAGCCAGGATTGAAAGAGAGGCATACAGAAAACTTCTTTGTGAACAATGTTGGGATTGGGAGGGAGCAGAATATATATAACTTTTAGTTTGTAAAATCGGAGCAGTGAAGATTTTTATATTGTGCATTGCTGAAGATTGAGATGTTATGGATTAAGGATCGGAAGTAGAAAATGTTTACCGTTTCGCATACAAATGTCCTTTCCACATATTTATCTGATTGGATCATGAAGATCAAACTATTACATCAACATAGAAACCCCCAAATGATCGTTTCAAATTACCATCATGTATTCCAGGCAATTGCTATATGCGAGCGAGACATAAACACGCTTCTTCGCCTGATTGATGAAAGACTTATTATCCTCGAAAAGCGATCCGTTCCAACAATCGAAACAATTAATAAAATGGACTTTATTGTTGACGTAGAAACCGTTGTTCTGTTGAAAGCTTTGTATTATGAAATAAGAATTTATCTTGATGCTATTTCAGGGGTGATTAGATGTTTTCACTGTAAACAAAGCCTTCCTAAGAGTTTCAGTGACCTTCTTAAAAAGCAAGCGACGCAGAAAATACCAGTTGACTTATCGCGGGTTTTATCTTCTGCTTCCAAGTGGTTCAATGATTTCAAGGAAACCCGTGACAATTTAGTTCACAATTATGAAGATTTCCTACTCTTATTCGAACAGAAGGGTGTCCATCATGCGAGCATATATAAAAATCAAGATAACAAAGCTTTTGATTATGGATTAATAAAACTTTGTATTGGTAAATTGCTTAATAATATTCAGGTTATGATAGACGACCTCTTGGATTATTTCGATGGCAAATTTCTCGACTGGTTTGGATTCGTTCAATCACCCAATTCACGAAATAGGACCATTTCTTCAAATGGATTTATTTTATATTGGGCTAATAAATATGGCGGATACAAGCACGCAGCGCTTCATATTGATGGCGAGCACATCAATCAGTAAGGGGCATTAACTAAACGTCACGATGTATAGTTTACGTTTTATACATATAATCGAATCTGATATGGGTACAAATATAGATGACAACTTCATGAGTTAGAGGGGTGGAAAATGCATAATTATCAGAAGGATATTGCAGCTCAGATTGACTCAATGCCTATTGATCAAGCACGTATGATGATTGCTTCTGGTCGATTTGGAAGTATTGGTAGTCCAGCTCATGCGTTTGCATCTTCATGGCTTTCTGCCAGAGAAGCCAATCTGCGAGATGCCAGAGAGAAAGATATTGAAAACACGTGTAAAGCGGGAGAGCCGCTATTAACAATAGATGCATGGAAAGCAATTGAGAAGGAATATGGTATAACAAAAAGGTCCTTTGCAAAGAAGATAAACTTCATTCTCGATCAATTCAAACGAAGAGTAATTTTTCGTGATATAGCTCAAGCTTATTTATTGGCTCATCATGGATTTAATAAACCTTCAGTTATTTTAGCTGGAGGCGTAATCGAAGAAGTACTTCGGCTTTATCTTTCATGTAAGAACGTAAATCCGTCTAAGAACAAATTGGATGCATACATAAAAGCTTGTGAGGATAATGGACTTCTTAAGTCGGCTATTCATAAACTTGCAGATTCAGTAAGACAATTTCGTAATATAGTACATTTAGAAAGAGAATCTTCAGCAAAACACACTATTTCGAAAGCCACAGCAAAAGGAGCTCTTTCGTCGGTGTTTACAATAGCAAACGACTTAACATAGAGGAACATGATCCTAATAATATGTATCTATTTTGGAGAATAATTTCGACGGGTGCAGACGATGCATATGGCATATACTGAAGAAAATAATGGGCGAAGAAACAAGATAGAGTGTGATGATGGTTTTTTATGAAGACACTTGCAGAACTTGAGCGAGAAATCCGCAATTACATCAATAATCCTCGAAAGCAATACGCTTTGATTCAGAACAAGGCAGCATGGAATATGCTATGCAGTTGTCTTGACCTAATTGATGATACAGAACTTGCTATTGAAGCGTATGAATTGACCCCAGAACCTGATGATCAAAGAGGGAAATACCTTCTTACTTATGGAATATTACAGAGCTTATTCTTGCAGCAAGATGCAGTCTGCAATCTTTGCGAGGCCTTGAATATTGAATATTCACCAGATATGATCTTAAAACAAATCAAAGAAATTAGAAATGATAGTATCGGACATCCCACGAAGCGAGGCGGAGGGCAAGGTAAAGCCTTCAATTTCATTTCAAGGACCAGCATGCGTAAGAAAAGTTTCCAATTAATGACAACTTATGCCGATGGTCAATCACCACTATTTCGAACTATTAATATATCATCTCTCATTAGGAAACAGCAAGAAGTACTAATGGTGGTGCTGGTCAATGTTCTTAAAATGCTTGATAGAGAGGAGGCTGAGCATAAAGCCATGTTTAAAGAGGATTGTATAATAGATGCTTTCCCTTCTGTCCTTAATTATTATTTTGAAAAGCTATATGAAGCAGTACATGAGAGTATACCTGCAGAATTTGGTTCCATTCACATTAAGCTTGTTTCGGAGGTTCTAGAGGAATTCAAAAGAAAACTGGATAAAAGGGGAATACTCCATGTGTATGACTCAATAAAGTACAATCTAGACTTACTTGTATACCCGATTGCGCAACTAAGAGCATATTTTGCTGAGCCCAGTTCATCTGATCTAAATAATAAGAGCGCCCATATCTTTATATACTTTATAGAGTGTCATGTTGAGGAGCTAAAGAAAATGGCAGAAGAATTGGACGGACAATATAACGATGAAGCATGAACAGGTATATATTTTATTTACAAGAGTTTTCTAAAGTATATCAATATTGATGTTATTTGTGATAGAAGTAGACTTTGAATATTATATACTTTTGTTAATGAGGAATCCTGTATGATTATACGTAAAGAAATCGAATCAGACATCCAGACCATCTTCGAGATCACGAAGGCCGCCTTCGAGAGTCACCCTTATAGCGCATGTACGGAGCCGTTCATCGTCGGTGCACTTCGCGCCGCCAATGCCCTGACGATATCGCTGGTGGCGGAGGTTGATGGAAAGGTCCTGGGCCATGCGGCGTTTTCACCCGTGACCGTGTCGGACTGCAGTCCGGACTGCTATGGCCTCGGCCCCATCTCTGTGCTGCCGGGATTCCAGAAGCGCGGGATTGGGAAAGCCCTCACGCACGAGGGCCTGTCCCTGCTGAAAAACATGGGAGCCATGGGCTGTGCGCTCGTGGGCGATCCCGATAACTACACGAGATTCGGCTTCCGAAACGATCTGGAGTTGACCTGTGAAGGGGTGACGCCGGAGAACGTCCTCTTCCTGCCCTTACGGAAAGACGGCGTTCGAGGCAACGTGTCGTTTCATCCCGGTTTCTTTGTCAAAGGATGAGGATCCGGAGCGTGGAAGGGTCTGTAGAACCATGTTTGGCAAGGAGGACGGACCATGCCTGACGAGTATGCACGTATCGCAATTGTGACCGGGGCAACGTCCGGAATCGGCGAAGCCACGGCCAGGAAGTTCGTCGCCGCCGGCTTCGGCG
>CAZTYA010000104.1:0-6655 GCA_964617255.1 uncultured Syntrophales bacterium | reverse complement strand
AAGATCTCCGTCCCTGGCCTGTCTATCCAATGCCATGAATGTGGGTCATCCGGGCAACCTGGCCCGGTTCTTCGATCTGTACGGCGGGACGGTGGACCGAACCGGTGTGGTTCATGTCTATCCGGACCGGGAGGAAATGAGAAAACACATTTACTCAATTTCCGTCAGCGATCAGGAAACCAAGGAAACCATTCGCCGCGCTTACGAAACCTATGGCTTGCTCCTGGAACCCCATGGCGCCGTCGGCTGGCGGGGATTGGAGGCGTATCTGGCCGAAAATCCGACGACCGGCCCCTGCGTCAGCCTGGAAACGGCTCATCCGGCCAAATTTCCCGACGAGATCGAGGAATTGCTGCGGATTATTCCGGAACTACCCCCCAGCATGCGGGATATTGACAGCCGGAAGGGAGAAGCCCTCAGCCTGCCGGCGGATTATCCGGCGCTCAAGGCCTATCTGCAGGAGCGTCGCTGAGACGCAAGGCTTTTGCTACCATCAAATCAAGAGCTTAGCCAAACCAATATACCGGATGCGCCCCCCTTGGTACGAAACAGCAGCCGGCCATACGGAATAACAGAAAGGAACAGTATCGGCATGAAGAATGAACGTTTTGTTTTCAACGCAAGGGGTCAGGAATGGACAGGATCCTGCCCTCTTTGTCGATCCTCTTTGGTCTTGCACTCCTGCTGTGGAGCGCCGATCGTTTCGTGGAGGGTTGCGCCTCTGTCGCCCGGCATTTCGGCATGTCGATGCTGCTGATCGGCATGGTGATCGTGGGGTTCGGCACTTCCGCCCCGGAAATGGTCGTTTCGGCCTTGGCTGCTTCACAGGGCAATCCCGGCATTGCGCTGGGGAATGCTTACGGATCGAATATTACGAACATTGCCCTGATTCTGGGGGTATCGGCGCTTATCAGTCCCATTGCCGTACATTCGCAGGTGTTGCGTAAGGAGCTGCCCATTCTTTCCGTCATGACAGCCCTTGCCGCCTGGCAGCTCTGGGATGGGGAGCTTACCCGGCTCGATGCCGTCATTCTGCTGCTTGTTTTCGGAGTTTTAATGGGTTGGACCATCCTCCAGGGGATTAACAGAAAAACGGATGCACTGAGTGGGGAAATAGAACTGGAAATAAAGGTTCACGCCATGCCGCTCCGTCGTGCCTTCTTTTGGCTTGTTGTGGGCCTGATTCTCCTGATTGTCAGCTCCCGTATCCTCGTCTGGGCCGCCGTGGAAATCGCCCATGGCTTTGGGGTGAGTGACCTGATCATCGGTCTGACCATCGTTGCACTGGGCACATCTCTGCCGGAACTCGTTTCTTCGATTGTTGCCACTTACAAAAGAGAGCACGACATCGCCCTCGGCAACATTCTCGGGTCCAACCTGTTCAATACCCTGGCGGTGGTGGGCATTGCCGGAACGATCCATCCCTTGAGCGTAGGGGCTGAAGTATTATCCCGGGACGTGCTGGTCATGTCCATATTGACCGTTTCGCTGTTCTTCATCGGTTACGGATTCAGGGGGCCCGGCCGTATTAATCGTTTTGAGGGTGCCTTGCTGCTCGCCTGTTACCTCGGCTACACCGCTTACCTGGTGTTTACAGCCTTCAATCCGTGAAAGGGATCGAAGGCATCAAGTTTGATCTGAAAAATTCAGTGGCCAAGGCTGAGGGATTCATGTATTTCTAGTATCCGCAGGAGGGTGTGCGGGATGGATATTGGCGATATTTCGACCTGGCGGATTGTCAAGTGGGTTTTGATTGTCCTGGTCGCCGCGTTCATCGGCCAGTTTGGCAAGACCTTTGCACAGTACCTCATGCACCGCTTTCGCCGCGGAAAAACGGAAGCGCAACCATCCGTAACGGCTAAATCGTCAGCCCCGGCAGACGTCGCTTTAACAACGAATGCAGGCGCATCCGAAGCATCGTTAAAAGCCCAAAAGAAGGAAGCCAAAGTACTGCTGAAAGCGAAGAAGAAAGATAAGAAAAACAAATAACCGATCCGGCTGAGCTGTTGCCAAAGCTGGAATCAGAATCGTTCCAAAGGAGAAATTTTCATGTCTGAACCCAATATACCGGAAACTGTTTTTGATGTCGTGATTGTCGGCGGGGGACCGGCGGGTTATACGGCAGGGCTCTACGCCGCCCGGGCAAGCCTGAAAACTCTGCTGATCGAGGGGGCGTCCACGGTCAGCCAGATCACCGTCACCGATTGGATCGAGAATTACCCCGGCATGCCTGAGGGGGCCAGCGGCTTCGATGTCGTCGATAAATTCAAGAAGCAGGCCGTGCAGTTCGGTCTTCAGGTTGTGCAGGCGGATTGTAACGCCATCGAGTCCCGGGAATGGAATGGGGTTAAAGGCTGGGCGGTTCTCTCCGGCGGGAAAGCCTTCGAGGCCCTGGCCTTGATTGTGGCGACGGGCGCCCACTGGCGGAAGCTTGCAGTACCGGGAGAGGAACCCTACACCGGACGGGGCGTTTCCTATTGTGCGACCTGTGACGGACCTTTTTACCGCAACCGCGACGTCGTGGTCGTCGGCGGCGGCGACACCGCCGTGCAGGAGGCCCTCTTCCTCACCCATTTTTGTTCCAAAGTGACCATTGTTCATCGCCGTGACCGTCTGCGGGCGACGGCGATTCTCCAGCAGCGTGCCTTTGCCAACGACAAGATTGCCTTCGCCTGGCATGCCGTGGTTGATGAGGTAATGGGCGAGGAGACCGTCACCGGCGTCCGTCTGCGGGATGTCCGGGAATCCGGAAAAACCTGGATTCTGCCCGCATCGGGGGTGTTTGTCTTTATCGGCCTGATTCCCAACAGCGAACTGGTGGCAGGGCAGGTCACCCTGGCCGATGACAAGGCGATTGTCGTCGATCGGGACATGCGGACATCGATGCCCGGCATCTTCGCTTGCGGCGACTGTACTCACAAGCTGCTCCGGCAGGTGGTCACCGCCTGCGGCGACGGGGCGACGGCGGCGTTTGCGGCCCAGCTCTATGTCGAAGATTTGAAGGGCAACGCATACTGAAACCGCATAGTCATTTCGACCACAGCGAGAAATCTTTAATTTGTCAACATAGCTAAAGCTTTCTCGTCGCTTGAGCTCCTCGAAATGACCTGTCCGGATTCTTTGATGACATCAGAGCGTCTGGTTCCCTTATAACCGGGAAGGAGTTAAAACGTGAGCGGCTGGCAATCTATACCCTTTCATATCAATCCCAATATCATCGAGATAGGGTCTTTCCAGCTCCGATATTACAGCCTCATGTATCTGGTGGCCTTTGGCCTGGTCTATCTTCTGGTTCAATACCGTATAAAAAAAGAAAATTACGCATTCAAGATCGAAACGATCCAGGACTATTTCATCTGGGCAATTCTGGGGGTGATCCTTGGAGGGCGCCTTGGCTATGTTCTGTTCTACAACTTTGGCTATTACATGAGCCATCCCCTGGAGATAATCCTCCCCTTTGAATTTTCCAACGGCATCCGTTTCACAGGCATAAGCGGCATGTCCTACCATGGGGGTGTTCTTGGCTTTATCCTGGCGACGGTCCTGTTCTGCCGAAAGGCACAGATCCCCTTCTGGCGCTTCGTTGATTTGCTGGTCCCGGTCATTCCTCTGGGTTATACCTTCGGGCGGATCGGTAACTTCATCAATGGCGAACTCTACGGTCGTGCCACCGATGCGCCCTGGGGAATGGTTTTCCGGCGGATCCGGAAAGGCTGCTCCGTCATCCTTCTCAACTGTACGAAGCCTTTTTCGAGGGCATCATCCTGTTTGTCCTGCTCTGGCTCTTGCGCCGGAGAAGCCCCTTCGAGGGATTTCTGGCTGGCATGTACCTGGTCGGCTATGGCGTTGTACGGTTCTTTATCGAGTTTTTCCGGGAACCGGACAGTCAATTGGGTTTTGTTCTGGGGCCCTTCAGTATGGGCCAGATTCTTTGTTTTGTCATGATCTTGTGCGGCATGGGCATATGGTATGTCCGCCGCGCAGGGAACAGGTCCTCTGCATATCGAGGACCTCTATCATGATTTATCGAAGAGATGTTTAACCGATCATTACTTCATGGAAAGGAGGGACGAACCATGGGGAAAAAACTGGTTATTGTCGGCAGTGGGGCGGGTGGTGCCTCCGTTGCGGCGGAAGCGAAACGGCGGGATCCGGATCTCGATGTTCTGATGATTGAACAGGGAGACTACACATCCGTTGCAGCTTGACCAATGCCCTATTACATCGGTGATGTAATCCAGGATGAAGACAAGCTGGTGGCGAGAACACCGGAGCGGTTCCGGGACGGGGGCATTGAGGTGCTGACCCGGACGTCGGTGATGGAAATCAATGCAAAGGAATCGCTGGTGCAGCTGGGGGATGGATCACGTGTCAAATACGACATTCTGGCTGTCGGTACAGGAACGATCCCGATTCTGCCGGGGATTCCCGGTCAGGATCTCGAAGGGGTTTTCACGCTTAAACGTTTGAACGACGCCATCCGGATCAAAGCCTGGATCGATGAAAAGCCGGTCCGCGAAGCTGCGATCATCGGTGCCGGATTCATCAGTATGGAGATGTGCGAGAACCTGAGACGGCGCAATATCAAAACGACCATTATCAACATGGGGGCCTTGCCTGTGACCCGCTGGGATCCCATCTTTTCTAAGAAGGCCCAGGAGGAACTGGATAAAAACGGCGTCGTCACTCTGACGGGAACCAAAACCCAGAACATCGAGAAGGGGGGCGACGGGCGTCTGCATCTGACCACAACGGTGGGTGAGTTGGTGGTGGACCTCCTGATTTTGGCCATCGGCGTCAAACCGGATGCGCAACTGGCCGCCGCCGCCGGGATTCCCCTGGGCAAGACCGGGGCGATCCAGGTGGACTTCTCCCAGAAAACACCGCTGGAAAATATCTATGCGGTCGGCGACTGCTGCGAGGTTTTTAACCGGGTGAGCAAGCGCTGGGTGCATATTCCCCTGGGCGATATTGCCAACAAGCAGGGTCGAGTCGCAGGCCGCAACATCGGCGGCTCGCCCATGCTCTTTCCCGGGATCGTCGCCGCCCAGTCCTTCCGCCTGTTTGATCTCGAAATGGCGGCAACGGGGATCGACGACCGGGAAGCAACCCAGGCGGGTTTCCATCCCGTCAGTTCCATCGTCTGGGGCAACGCGATTGCGGGTCCCATGCCGGGCAACAGTTCCGTGGGGATCAAACTCATTGCGGACCAGTCGACAGCCAAGCTTCTGGGGGCCCAGGCGATCGGTGGAGCCGGGGCCGTCAGCCGGATCAACACCCTGTCTTGTGCCCTGTGGGCCGGCCTGGGACTGGATGAAGTGGCCTATCTCGATCTGGCTTATGCGCCGCCCTTCAGCCCCTCCTGGGATCCGATCCACCTGGCGGCGCAGGATTTGCTGAAGAAGCTTTAAGTAGAGGCGACTGCGTAAGAACATACTCCGATTTTGTCACCCCGGGCTTCGCCCCGGGGTCCATTTCCAGCGTGTTTCATTCGGTAGATGGATGCCGGATCGGAGAGACTGTGCCATAATAACTTATCTATGTTTGTGGTCATTCTGAACGAAGTGAAGAATCTAATAATTCCTGAATGTTAAAAACATAGATTCTTCGGCTGATGCCTCAGAGTGACATTGCGACACAGCCTCCGGTGTCCGGCATGATGTTATGAAGATTCAGGGAATAAATGAAGGTAATCCATTCGTGTATCTGAAACCATCAAAGGCGCAACTTAAATTCTGGGCTGGGCTGGATCTGGCGAAAAACCGCCGGAAAGAGGGGCGGCTTCTGGCCGAGGGGATCAAGGTGGTCCGGGAGGCCCTGCGGAGCGGTTGGGAAATCGAATATTTCCTCGTTCGAAGGGACAAGGAAGCCCTTTGGAAGAACCTGCAGCCTGACATGGCGGGAAAGACGATCTATGAACTCACCGAGGCGGAATGGAAGAAGATCAGCCAGGATAAGGAATCTGAAGGCATCGCAACCCTGATGGCCATGCCTCATGTCCGTTTCTGTGCGGAAATCTCGCCGAAGAATGAACCCCGCCTGCTGTTGCTTTACCAGGTGGGAAATCCCTTGAATCTGGGGGCGATCCTGCGCTCCGCTCACTGGTTCGGGGTGAAAACGATTCTTCTTAGCGAAGGCTCCGTCGATTTTACCCATCCCAAGGTTATCCGTGCCTCCATGGGGAGTCTTTTCCATTTAGAGATCATTGATCATGTGGATTTTTCAGCGAGCCTTCCGGAAATCCGGAAGGGGTATGCCCTCATCGGGACGATCGTCCAGGGGGGCATTCCGCTCCATCCGATGGGCGATGAACCGTCGGCGATCCTCCTGGGTAGCGAGAGTCACGGTCTGCCGGAGGGACTTCTGTCGCTGACTGCGGAGCGGTGGAGCATACCGCGTCTTGGCGACGCCGAGTCGTTAAGCCTGCCCCAGGCGGCGGCTGTTCTGCTTTACGAGTGGACAAAGGCTTAGTACCCTCATCCGGTTGCCTTTCCGGGCAAGCACAGCGCGGCCCGGAATCCATTTCCAGTACGTTACACCTTGCAAATGAGTCCTGGATCAAAAGACTGTGTCGCAACGGATATTTTTGTCATTTCGACAGCAGGGAGAAATCTTTAAGTTAAGTTATTTCAACCTATTAAGATTTCTCGCATGC
>CAZTYA010000103.1:306-6674 GCA_964617255.1 uncultured Syntrophales bacterium | reverse complement strand
CCAATTTCTCGTCTAAAACATAAAACCCGCTCTCTGGTGAGTGATGAGTCCCTGTAATCTAGCCATAGATCAGTTTTGCAGATGGGTTATCGTCCGGATATCAAATATACGTAATTTTTATATATTTTTTGTAATTTTATGTTCCGCCCCCGTTAAATAGTCAAGAGATAAGTTTTCTTGATAAACACGGAGAAGGATTTATATATATAAAGATCTTGCAGGAAGAAATCTTCCAAAAGACAACAGACAGAACTGCAAATAATCCGGAGCCCGCCAAGAGGATACTTCTCGGAATCAAATAAGAGAGATAAAAAAACCATTCCCAAATTATTGAAGATACCTTTCCTCGAAGAGGTTGCCGATGTTGAGGATAAGATGCGGGTCGAAGATGCGCTTTAGAGCGGCCATCTGTCGGATGACGGGTTTGCCGTACATCAGAAGCAGATAATCCCGTTTCATCTTGCCGATGCCGTGTTCCGCCGACACAGTTCCTTGCCGATGCACGGCTTCAGAGCAGATTTCCTGGTACAGTTTATTAGCCTGATCGTATTCATTCTGGTTTTTCGGCAGCATGTTCAGATGGGCATGGCAGTCGCCGAAATGCCCGTAAACCACACAGGCCCATGTGGTGCTGCGCTTCGGGAACGGAAAGAGGGCTTTTCTCAGAGCGGATGATTATACGGAGGGCATATTTATTGATAACCCTTAGGTCCCGCTGGGTTAAAGAAAAGCAATCAGGAAGGGCTCGATATTGTAGAAACCCTTCCTGACGAATGATTTAACAGAAAAAATCCTGTAATTTATTGAAGAATTCTTATTGCCCCGGCAGGGGTGTTCGTTTAATGTCGTCGCGCATCTTCAAACCCGGCGAAAGGGTCAGGTTTTCCACGGAAAAGCCCCGCCAGTCGCTCCAGGGGGCGCCGGGGAAAACGCTCTGAGAACGGATGCGCCAATAGCCGGCCGTCTCGATCTTCACGTCTGCCGTTGTGATGCCCGCACTCGTTTTCTGATTGATGGGGGTCAATTTTTTTGTAATAAAGAACCCCGAAGGGGTGTTGGGTTTTGTGAACGGCTTCCATTGAAACTCAAACGCCACCCCATAGCTGGGATTGTGTTTGACCATAATCTTGACTGTCGCCGGCAGGAAACCGTATTTCTGATTTGGAGAGGGAGACTGAATCTCCGGCGCCGCAGGGGTGGTCAAAAGCGGCGAGCTTGGCGGTTGCATGCTGGCCAGATATTGCCGCTGGGCGGTCGATAAAACGGCGGCGCTTCGCGGGTAACTCACCCCGGACTCCGTGTTGCCGGAGAAGACGGTACAGGCAACCCCGGCCTTGATCCAGGGATTTTCCGGACAGTTGCTCGACGTCTCCGACTTGAGAATGACGGAGCTCGTGTTGGCGATAGGTTTATAAATCCTTTCATGCGCAACTTTTGTACTTTTGAACCACTCCCCGGTTGCCTTGACCGCCGTCATGGGGGGACAGGCCACTTCTTCGTTAGAACTTGAATAGCCGCAGGTCCCTTCAAATTCGTAAACGATTTTGTCCGGTGTCGCGCTGGCTTGCACCGCCTTGGCTATGGTACAGATCATGCTTCCGCAGCCTTGACCCTGTGTGTCAAGTGTGGCGGAAAAGGCAGTGGTGGTGAACACAAGACAAACAAACATGAGCATCAGGATACACACTCCAGATTTCTTCATAATATTCCCCTTTCTTTTCGCAGCCATGATGATCCGATCTTCAATTATTCTCCCTGGTTTGCCCCCGGCCCCCCGCTGAATGTCTCCATGAGGCTATTCTGTCATGAAAGCCTATCCAGCAGAATCCCAACAACGTGATCGCGATACAGAATCCGGCAAAAAAATCACCGTAATGCGAGTACTTTGTACCACCGCTCCCCTTTGTAATCAAGGCATTAGAGGTGCCTGCCGTAAATACGGCGTCGATCCGGGCCACCGATCTACCCCAGGCGTCAAAAATAACCGAGGGACCGGTGTTGGAAGCGACAATGACCGGCGTCCGGTTTTCAATCGCCCGCAATTGAGAGGCGATATTGTGCTGTCGTGGAGCGGCGGAGCGTCCGAAGTGGTTGTCGTTGGTGAGCTGGACCACGACGTGGGCCCCGTTTTGCACGAGGGGGCGGACAAAGCCGGGGAACAGGTTTTCCCAGCAGATGATGGGCGAAATTTTAAAGTCTTTTTGAGGAAAAAAGTATCCCGGTTTTTCTCCCGCCGTGATGTGGAAGCTCTTATCGACGATCCAGGACGGCCATTTGAACCAGGGCTGTCCCGGCAGGTACTCGGCAAACGGGACAAGCAATCGCTTGCGATAGGACGGAGACAAGGTTCCATCCGGCAGGACAAGATAGGCCGAATTGTAGGATCGGGTGCCGAATTTAGCGACAGGTTCGCCCGGATCGACAGGCAGCGAATATTTTTCATATTCGGAAGTACCTAATAGCAAAGGCGTTTGCACAATTTGGACTAAATTTATTATTCGTTCTGCTTGATTCGGTTCGTTAGGAAAACCGCGGAGTGCCGTTTCCGGCCAGACAATGAAATCGGGCTTTTGGCGTGCCGCCTTCCGGGTTAGATGCTCCAGCCGCTCCAGAGAGGCGAGGCGTCCCGCCGCCGTCTTCCTTTCGCTTAAGAGGATGCTGGGCTGGACCACGGCAACCTGGATGGTTTGCCCCGGGGCATGTGTTTTGTTCATCTCGTAGCAGCCCCAAGACCAGGTGGCTAAAATCAGGGCGAGAACAACCAGGGCGCTGCGCCAGGCGCGGTTGGAAATAAGTTCATAGATTGCCATGTTTGCCATGACCAGCAGAAACGTGACGCCGTATTCTCCGGTAAGGGTCATAATCTGAAGAAGGGGCAGGTTCTGATGCTGGGTGTAGGCCAGATTACCCCAGGGAAAGGCCAGAAACCCGGCGTGCGCCCGGATGAAATCCAGGGAAACCCAGAGGGCCGGGCCGACTATCACGGAGAGCAAGCTCATTCGTCTAAAAAGGGCCATGCTGCCGCACCAGAGAGCCGGATAAAGCCCGAAATAGCAGGCGAGCAGCCCGAAATGAACCCAGCGGAATCCCGGAACGGTTAAAATCCAGGAGAAAACAAGGGCATGTGCGATCATTCCATAGATCAGTCCGATCAAAGAGGCTGACAGCGGTCCCAAGCCCCGGCAGGCAGCAATCAAGGGGACGATGGCGATCCAGGCCAGCCGGTCCTGGTCGGGATTCGGCAGGGATAAAAAAAGAAGGCCTGCGGAGATACAGGCCAGGGCAATGCGCCAAAGAATGGATTTCATTACATAACCTGTAACGTTTTTCGTGGCGGCACTCTCCATTAAGAAGCTTGCATTGCTAAAAGCTAAAGAAACCAAGCGTTTACAATTTTACCACTTGGACATTCGGCATCGTTCTCCCCAGAAAATGCTCCCCGATATGACGGAATCGCAGGGGCACGTCGGTCACATAGAATTGATAATCGGGGACGGCATGGTTGGGGTTGGCCAGATTCTTTCCCGCCAGCAGTTCGGCCGTGATGGAAGCCATGGCCTCGGCGGAATCGACCAGTTGAATGCCGGAACCGACAAGATCTTTCAAAAGGGCCTTTAAAAGCGGGTAATGGGTGCAACCAAGGACAAGAGCGTCGATGTCTTCCGCCAGGACCGGCCGAAGGTACTCCAGGGCCGTGAGGCGGGTCACCTCATGATCCCACCAGCCCTCTTCCACCAGAGGCACGAACAGGGGACAGGCCTGGGAGAAAATCCGGATGGACGGATCAAGGGCATGGATCGCCCGGGCGTAGGCATTGCTGTTGATCGTTGCCATGGTGCCGATGACGCCGATGCTCTTGGTGCGGGTATGGGCCACCGCCGCTTGGGCGCCCGCCTCGATCACGTCAAGAACCGGGACGGGGGAAAGATCCTTCACCGCCTGATGGGCCACGGCCGCCATGGTGTTGCAGGCGATGATGAGGAGCTTCACTTCCTGCTTCAGCAGAAATTCGGTGATCTGTGTGGCGTAACGATTGATCGTTTCGACGGACTTGATGCCATAGGGCACCCGGGCCGTGTCGCCGAAGTAGATGATGTTTTCAAAGGGAAGCCGTTCCATCAGGGCGCGGACAACGGTGAGTCCGCCGATGCCGGAGTCGAAGACGCCTATGGGTTGCCGGGCGTGAGGGGTCATTTGTAACTCCTGGATTTATTTGTCAATGAAGACATTCTTTTCTCATCTTTCCCGGTAGTCGGCCACGACAATGGCCAGTGTTTTGGAGGCCGCTGCAGTCTGCAGAGCGGCTCGGACCGCCTCGGGATCGCCGGGGTTGTTTATCCTTATTATATGTTTGCCGTAGGGGGCCAGGGTCCGCTCCAGGGTGCCCTCAGGGATGATCTGTCCGCCGGTTGTTTCCGCTTTTCCGTTGTCAAAAAGGAGGACTTTCAGCGGGATATTTCTCCTGATCGCTTCGTTAAGCCCCAGATGTCCGGCGGCGATGAAGGAAAAATCTCCCGTGACGGCCCAGACCGTTTTGTGTCCCGCCATATAGGCGCCGATGGCCAGGGAGACGCTGCCCCCCATGTAGGTGGTGAGGTCCACGCAGTCAAATGGCGGACAGCCGAACAGGCAGGTGATACCTGTGTCGGCGGCGACGACATCACCCCGGAAGTCCCGGAAAACAGAAAACAGGGGGACATAGCGCGACATGGCCGGTTTCCACTTATCCGGCAGGTCGTCGGGAATGGCGGGAACGGGTGGTTTTAAAAGAGCGTCGATACTCTGACCGGTCCGCTTCGCCCGCAGGATTTCGTACTGATAAGCGCCGAAAGAGGGGCAGAGGATGTGCCGGGTGATGTCCCGGATGTATGTTTTTTCCAACGGCGCAGGCGTGGCCTCGCTGATGGGAACCTCCAGGTCCATTTCATCGGAATCGACGATGACCGCTACCGGCAGGCCGAGGCGCTCCGATTCCGCAAAGGCGAAGAAGATTACCTCCCGCATACTGTCCTTGCGAGTATGGCGGAAAGGGACCCCCATTCCGGTTAACAACGGAACACTGTGTAGAATGCTGTCGGAATGTTTTCCCAGGGGGTCCTCCAGGATCAAAATGACCAATCCTGCGGTCGTGCCGGCAAAAAGTGCATCGACAACGCTGTTGGCCGCCTTGGCCAGGCCGTGACCCTTCATCATGGCGCAAACTCGCTTACCGGTCAACGCCGCCCCATGGGCGAGGGTGAAGGCGACCTCCTCATGAAACGAAAAAGGATGACGCAAGGGACTTAACGAACAGAAATGATTGTAGATATCCTGTCCTCCCGTGGCGGGAACATAAGTAAGAAGCGCGTCCGCATCGAACAGGGCCTGGCTGATGATCTGAGAAACCCGTGCAGTCATGGCGTCGTTTCCAATTCCTTCCCAGTCTGGTTAATTTACAGCAATAAGTGATGCTTTTCGGCGGCAACCTATCAGAAATTCAAAGGAATTGCCACCGGAACTTCAGCCTTTAATACACCCCAGGGCGCGGAGCCTTGCCACTTTTTTGGCGATCCCGGCCCGGTGAACCACGTCCACAACCCAGTCGAGGTTCTTGTAAGCCTCGGGAATTTCTTCCGCGAGGGTGCCCCGTCCGCTGGCCATGACGATGACCCCCTTGTCGGCCATGTCGTTCGTGATGGAGTGGCCGCGGCAGGATTTTGTCGCCTGGGTGCGGCTCATGACACGGCCCGCACCGTGGCAGGAACTCCCGAAGGTTTCCTCCAGGGCCTTGGTGGTGCCGGTGAGGACATAAGACCCGCTTCCCATATCGCCTGGGATCAGGACGGGCTGACCGATGTTTCGGTAGGCGGCGGGGACCAGGGGGTGTCCCGCCGGCAAAGCGCGGGTTGCTCCCTTGCGGTGGACACAGAGGCTGCGATCCTTTCCGTCCACGGGCAGGGTCTCGATCTTGGCGATATTGTGGCAGATATCGTAGAGAAGCCGCATACTTAACATCTTCGGACTTATGCTCAGGGTTTTTTCAAAGGCTTCCCGGACCCAGTGCATGAGCAGTTGCCGGTTGGCCCAGGCATAATTGGCGGCGCAGGCCATGGCGGCCAGATAGTCCTGTCCCCGGGGGGTGGAGAGATAGGCGCAGGCGAGTTGCCGATCCGGGAGTTCGACGTCCAGCTCCCCGAGATGTTTGACCATGCGAGCCAGGTAGTCGTCACAGACCTGGTGTCCCAGGCCCCGGGAGCCGCTGTGGAGCATGATAGCGATCTGACCTTTTTCAAGACCGTAAGCCCTTGCCGCTGCGGGGTCAAAAATTTCTTCCACAACTTCGATTTCCAGGAAATGGTTGCCCGAGCCAAGCGTCCCGAGCTGTTCCC
>CAZTYA010000103.1:0-296 GCA_964617255.1 uncultured Syntrophales bacterium | reverse complement strand
CGGGGACTGACCTTATCCGGGTCCGCCCCGGCCAGAGCGCCCCCCTCTTCCGTGTGATCCAAATCTTCGACCGTACCGTAGCCATGTTCGACAGCCCAGCGGGCGCCGTCGGTCAGCACCTTCCGTTCATCCTTTTCCTTCAATCTGATCGGCCCCGTCGAGCCGACGCCGGAGGGGACATGCTGAAACAGCGCCGTCACCAGATCCTGCAGGCGCGGCCGGATGTCCTGGTGCGTGAGGTGTGTGGTCATGAGGCGGCAGCCGCAGTTGATGTCATAACCCACGCCGCCGGGGGA
>CAZTYA010000102.1:2788-6718 GCA_964617255.1 uncultured Syntrophales bacterium | reverse complement strand
ACCTTCCGTATCGAGGTTGGTCACGTTGCCGGTGATCAATTTCTGCCGCTCCGACCGGTAACTCAGCACCGAAGACAACATGGGTATCGTCTTGCCGAAGAGAAAATCCAAAATCCATCCTCCCCTTTATTTTTTTAGATGATGATTATTTTGCAAGCAGCATACCAATCACAGCCGATCGCCGATGTTGATTCGGATTATGAATCACAGGGAATGTTTTCTCCCTCCGCCTCGTATTCCTGCAGCTTGTTGCGCATCGTCCGGACACTGATTCCCAGAAGCTGGGATGCCTTCGTCCGGTTTCCGTTTACCCGGCTCAAGGCGGCAAAGATCATGTTTTTTTCCATCTCTTTCAGGGTGACGGGGAGCTGTGATTCCGTTTTAACGTCAAGGTCCGGAACAGAATCCGTCGCCGCACCGAATTCCTCCGGCAACGGCCTGATAGGACCTTCCATGTAAAGGTGCTCGGGAAGGATAATCTCGCCGTCACAGATCAGGACGGACCGTTCGATTACGTGCTCCAGTTCCCTGACGTTGCCCGGCCAGTGATACACATTCAGGATCCGCATCGCCTCCGGTGACAGGACGGGTTTTTTCTTCTCACTGATTTGACTGTATTTTTTCAGGAAGTAATCACTCAGGAGCGCCACATCCCCTTTTCGTTCCCGCAGGGGCGGGATATGAATCGGAATCACATTCAGCCTGTAGAAGAGGTCCTCCCGGAATTTTTTCTCCTCGATGCTTTTTTTCAGATCGGCGTTGGTCGTGGCGATAATCCGGACATCGACCGATATCGGTTCACGACCGCCCAGGCGGTCCACTTCCGATTCCTGAAGCACCCGCAGGAGTTTGGCCTGCAGTTGGATGTCCATTTCTCCGATTTCATCCAGAAGCAACGTTCCCCCATCGGCCAGCTCGAATCGACCCGGTTTGCGCTGAACAGCACCAGTAAACGCCCCCTTTTCATAACCGAACATTTCGCTTTCCAGAAGATGATGGGGGATGGCGGCGCAGTTGATGGCGATGAACGGACGGTTTTTCCGGGTACTGTGGCGGTAAATATAACGGGCGAACAATTCCTTCCCCGTTCCGCTTTCGCCCTGAATCAGGACACTCGATTTGCTTTTGGCGATGCTCCGCATCAGCGCCAGGAGAGACCCGACATTTTCGGCCTGGCTGATAATATCCACTTCCGGCGAGACCGTCATAACCGCCGGAACCTCTTCTTCCGTCATGGGAACTGCGCTCGCCAGAACGTTTTTCACCACGCCCTGCAGATCATCCAGGGAAAAGGGCTTCATGATAAATTCCGAAGCGCCCTCTTTCATGGCCTCCACGGCTGTGCTGACGGTTCCGTAAGCCGTAATGAGGATAACCGGCGTTTGGGGTGATAATTTTTTGACGCCCTTCAGGACATCCATGCCGCCCAGGTGCGGCATCCGCATATCCGTGACCACAACCTCGAAGGACTGGGCCTGAAACTTCTGCAGGGCATCGGCCCCATTGTCCGCCGATTCGACATCATAGCCGCATGATTCAAGGGTTTCAGACAGGGCGAGCCGCATGGACGGGTCATCATCCACAATGAGAATACGTCTGGTTTTATTGATCATCTTTTCCACCCGCTTCCGGATTCACTTCCCTTGGCTGGACCCGAACCAGGGGAAAACTCAGGCTGAATGACATGGTATCGCCGGGGCCATTCTCGGCCTGGAGAGAGCCTTTGTGCATCGTTACGATGTTCTGAATCACGGCAAAATTAAAACCGGCCAAGCGATCATCGTCGTCGTCGGGATTAAAAAACCGGCGGATGGGATCGCTGCAACCGTTCGTACCCGTATCCGCGAGACTGACCCGAACGGTCGGTTCCCGCGTGCCGCTGCCCTCGATCTTTGTACTGATCCGAATGTGTCCCTCTTCCGGCATGCTTTTGAGGGCGTTGAGCACCATGCCCAGAAAAATTTGGCGGATCATCGCCGGATTGCCACGGATGAACGGTTCCTGTCCGGCGTATTCCACGGATAGAAAAATGTGGCCGCCGTCGGCGATCCGGTCGGAATAAAGCAACAGTTCCCTCAGAATATCGTGGATATTCATCATCTCCATGAGGGGCTCCACGGTCCTTGCATGTTGCAGCAATTCCTCAATCTTCTGATCGATATTTTTGACGGATTGGATGATCTGGTCTATCCAATCCCGCTGTCTGGGTTCGCGGATATGGCGCAGTAAAAGGGATGAAAAAAGTTCGATGCTCCCCAGCGGGTTCCGGACCTCATGGGCAATTCGAGCGGCCATTTCCAGCATGGCCGCGTTTTTTTCGAGGTGACGGGCCTGTTTCTCGAGGTTCAGGGTCCCCGTCATGTCGTAGATGACCCAGGCGGTATCTCCCGGCGACCCATCAACGGCATGAATCGCGGCAGAGAATATTTCCAGTACCCGGCCGTGCAGCGTGATCCGGCGGCGGGTATTTGACTCTGCTTCAACAGATGCGGCATCCCCGTCGCCAAATATTTGACTGACAGGGGTACCCTGCAGTTGCACCGACCGCATGCCAAGAAAATTCTCGGCGGCACGGTTAACGATTTTAACCCTGCCCTGGCTGTCCGTAACCAGAACGCCCGTCGTCAAGCTCTCCAGAATACGTTGAAGATAATTTTTCATATCTTCCCGCTCCGCGCTGATGCGCGTGAGTTCGGCATTCTTCGCTTCCAGTTCGATGCCGGTCTGGACGATTTTCTCCTGCAGGGCGGCGTAAACCTCCTGCAGGCGGGTGGACGACTCCTGAAAAGCATCGAAAGACTCTTTTAAAAGATGGATATCCTCCATATCAGTTTCCTATGTCAAACTCATGACGGTTTGCTTTACCTGCCAACTTTTTCGTGTCCTCCGCGCCTATCACTGCAGATCATTCGCCGTAAATGACCCTACTTAAGAAAGTCATCATAGGTCGCAAACCAGATTCCGTCATTCAAGCCGTAATCGGCCATCTTTTCCCAGAAGGGATCTTCCGTGTTTTCCTTCACCCGCCCGGACGACTGCTCCGCCAGATCCGGGTTGTTCGTTTTGATATAGCCTCCGGTCAACCGAAACAGCGCCCACCGCTGATCCGAACCCTTCGGGAGGGCAGACAGGGACTGTGTAAACAGGGAAATACCCTTGTCGTACTGGCCGGCGGCAAAATAGCACTCACCCAGATTCATAAACAATTCGCCCTTCAGGGATGCAGGTAACGTGTCTTCCTGCTGTGCCGCCGCATTCAGGGCGTCCTGATAATACTGAAGGGCCAGGGGCCCCAGCCCCCGCCGTTTGAGCGCATCCGCATAGCGATATAACGTCAGGGCGGCGGCCTTTTCCGTCCGGTCAATGGGCATCCCCGCCGCATAGGACTCAATGGCGGCATCGTATTTCATTTCCCGGTAGTATGAATCCGCCAGGAGCCGGTGGGCTTTTTTCACCGTAGCAGCGCCGGCGCGTTTCTGGCCGAGGAGAATGACCAGTCTGGACTGAGCATTCCGGATTCTGCCGGAATGCATTTCCGTTTCGGCAATCGCCAGATCAAGGCTGTCCGGATCCTGGTATTCCTGTGTATTTTTCAAATCCTGGAACGTTTTGGCCGCCTCCTGATATAGACCCAACTGTTTGAGACTGTCCGCCACCTTAAACAATACGTCCCAATCCCGGTGGTACTTAAAACCACTTTCTGTGAAATACAAATCGGCCACGGCGAGGTAATCTCCTTTGTTATAATAATCGCCGACCAGGCCGTTCCGAGTCTCTTCCATGTCCTGTTGACAAGAGGCCCGATAGGCGCCAAAGATAATATCGCGCCGTACAGCGCGGGTAGCATTGATGGTAAAAGTATTTCAGGTGGGCGTCGACTGCGATGTTCAAATGAACACCGATGCAGCGGGATCTTATTCAGAGCAGTCG